>NZ_CAPDXS010000034.1:22115-37046 GCF_948601915.1 uncultured Acetatifactor sp.
CTACACTCTTTCCCTACACGACGCTCTTCCGATCTATGACGGCTACTGCATCAGCATGTACTATCCCGGCTATATGTGGTCAGGCGGACTGTGTTCCTCCTTCGGGGGCGGAACGCCCATGTTCTATGTGAACGACCAGGGGCAGGCCTGCTTCGGCGGCGTATCCGACTCCTTCCGCACCTATCTGGAATGCCTGTCTGCCTGGTATGAGAAGGGCTGGCTGGATAAGACCTTTGACCAGAAGACAAGCGATGCCCATTACGCCATCGACTCCGCCAAGATTCATCAGGGCAAGATTGGCATCTGGTACGGGCAGCAGTCCACGCTGGGGAACCGGATCTACAACCAGAACGATCCCTCCCAGACGCCTCTGGCAGAGGGCATCTTCGTAGCCGGAGCTCCCATGCCCATCAATGATATTTACGGGCCGGAGGAATGCCGGAATGTGATTCCGGACTGTACCGCAGCCGGAGTGGGAATGCAGGGATCGCCGGTCTATATTACCACCAAGGCCGTGGAGGACGGCAAGGATATCGCGGCGCTCTGCGCATTCTTCGACTATTTCTATACGGAGGAAGGGGCCGTGGTGAAAACCGTGGGACTGAACCAGGAGCAGGTGCAGGCCAGCGGCAGCGACTTTTATGAGAAAAACGGCCTGACAGAGGGAGCCTATACCAATGTAAGCGATGGAGAGTATCGGTACAGGCTGGCGGACGCTCTGGCACTGGACGGCGGAAACCTGAAGATCGCGGTCTCCGCGGACAAGATGCCCGGGCTGGCCCTGGTAAAGAGCGTGGATAAGTGCCAGTCCGCTACCTTCAGGGCCAGCATGGATGCATGGATCAAGTATCCGAATATCGGACTGTGGAACGGAACCCCCGGCTTCCTTATCGAGGAAGAGGACAGCAAGGCCATTGACAAGATCCGCACCAAGCTGCTGAACTACTTGGACGCCCATACCATGGAATTCATCAAGGGACAGAAGGACGTGACGGACGACAAGACATGGGAGGACTGGTGCACCATGCTGCGGAAGCAGAATTATGAAAAGGCCCTGAACCTGGTTCAGCCCTATGTGGAGAAATACGATTTCCGTCAACCCTGAGTATTTGCGCCTGAGGCTGTTGGAAATACTGATAAATTGCGAACGGACAGTCGTTTTCCAACAGACCCGGTGAGAATGGAGACAAAATAGTATGGCAAAAAAAGACAACCCCTTCCAGACCCGAAAGGTTCCCTGGAAAAAGGATTTAAAGATGAACTGGGGCGTGTACCTGATGTTTATCCCGATTTTCCTCTATACCCTGGTGCTCCATTATATCCCCATGTTCGGTATCGTCATGGCTTTCGAGGATTATGACATAAACAAGGGGTATTTCAAGAGCCCCTGGGTGGGGATGGCCAATTTCGTGGAGCTCTTCAGCGGTTCGGATTTTCCACGGGCGATCTTCAATACGGTGGTCATCGCACTGTTGAAATGTACCGTGGGATTCGTCATGCCCATCCTGTTCGCCTGTCTGCTGAGCCTGCTGCGCAGCAAGAAGTACAAGAGGACGGTGCAGACCTCGTCCTACCTGCCCAACTTCGTGGCGGCGGTCATCGTGTGCTTCCTGGTTCAGGAATTCGTGAAGCAGGACGGGCCCATCACCCTGCTGCTGCACCACCTGTTCGGCCTGGAGAATACCAACCTGCTGGCGGATCCAAACCCGCCCACCTTCTGGATCATTTATCTGGTGATGGGAATCTGGCAGGGCATCGGCTGGGGCTCCATCATGTATGTGGCGGCCATCGCCACGGTAAGCGGAGACCTGCATGAGGCGGCGGCCATCGACGGGGCCACCCGTCTGCAGCGGCTGACGAAGATTACCCTTCCCTGCATCATGCCCACCATCGTGATGATGTTCGTCCTGGGAATCGGAACCAGCTTCGCGGCGGGCTATGACAATATCCTGCTGCTGTATATGCCTACCACCTATCCGGTGGCGGATACGATCTACACCTATACATACCGGCTGGCATTTGCGGCGGGAGGCGCCAGGGACTATTCCCTGTCCGCGGCATCCGGGCTGTTCCAGTCCATCGTGGGCACGATACTGTTGATGGGATCCAATTATATGAGCAAAAAGGCAAGCGGTTCATCGCTGTTTTAGGGAGGTGGAAAGATGGCATTCTCATGGAAAAAAAGCATTCCATGGAAAAAAAGTATTCCAAGTAAGAAAAAATACAATGAAGATGACAGGGTCTCCACCATGATTGAACATCCCGGCGTGGGAGACCGGATTGTGGACGTGATCGTGATTCTGCTGTGCGCCCTGGTGGCCTTCTGCAGCATCATTCCCATGTGGCATGTGCTGATGTCCTCGTTCTCCGAAGGGCAGGCGCTGCTGTCCAAGGAAGGGCTGGTGCTCTGGCCCGTGGGAGAATTCAATCTGGAAGGGTATGCCCATATCTTTAAGGATGCCAGCATCATAGACGGATACGGCAATACGCTCTTCTATACCATAACCAGCGTGGCCCTGGGCTTCATGATGGCGGCCATGGGGGGATACGCCATCAGCCGCCAGACCAGGCTGAGGACGCCCATGATCCTGTTCCTGACAGCCACCATGCTGTTCGGGGGAGGCATGGTTCCCACCTATATGGTGATCAACGCCCTGGGATGGGTGGAAACCCCGTTGGCTTTGGTGATTCCCGGGTGCACCAACGGCATGTTCAGCATCATGATGATGAATGCTTTCAATTCCGTTCCCCATGAAATGTATGAGGCGGCCAGGATCGACGGCGCGGGACACTTCACCACCATGTGGAAGATTATGCTGCCCCAGGCCATGAACTTAGGCTCGGTGATCATTCTGAATTCCGTGATTGCCGCCTGGAACGCATGGCTGCCCGCATCCATCTATGTGCCCAGGAGCAGGCATCTGTGGCCCCTGCAGTTAGTGATCAACCAGCTCATCAACGAGAACAAGGATTTCCTGGATTCCGCCAACCCGGATTACAGCAAATACCTGATTCAGTTCGCGGCAATCATCGTGGCGGCAGCGCCGCTGATCCTCCTCTTCCCGTTCTTCCAGAATAAGCTGGAGAAGGGGGTTATCGGAGGCGGCGTCAAGGGCTGACGCGGTGCAGCCGCAGAGAATAAGCCTTATGAAAAATCGCTGATTTGACGCCCTGTCCGCCGACAGGGGCGGCCAAGCGGTTCCTGTAATATCGAAACGAGTTGAAATACCCTGCAAGAATCCTGTTTCCTGCGGGGTATTTCCGGATAGCGGAAGGAAAGAGAGCATGGACTCCCGGAATCCTGGCAGGCAGGATCAGGCGAGAGTGTATTTGAAAACGAAACGGAGGAGAGAAAATGGAAAAAGGATATGCAAAAGGCGTATTTCAGGTAGGGATCATGGTCAGCGATATAGACGAGTGCATCAGGCTGTTCTGCGACACACTGGGCATGAAGGTGGTCTTTGACGCCAGGAACCAGATACAGCCGGCCCAGGGGCTGTCGGGGGTGGAAAAGCAGGTGATGAACTGCCTGATGCTGCACGGCGAGGGCGGCGTGGATCTGGAGATCCATCAGTACATCGACCCGCCCGCAAAGCCCTGTCCGCCCATGAACCACAACGACCTGGGCTCCATGCATTTCATGCTGCGGGTGGACGACATCCAGGCTGTGGCACAGAAGGTGCAGGCCCTGGGATATGAGCTGATGAACCCCATCGTGGAGAGCGCCCACATTCCCGGATTCAAGTTCACCTATTTCCGGGGGCCGGAAGGGGTCATGGTGGAGCTGCACGAAGGGGAAGTAAAGATGCCGAAGCGGGAGGAATGACATGGGGAGGGATGACGTGAGGAGGGATGATATGAGCTATATGGAGGGGTTTGACCTGACAGGAAGGTGCGCGGTCATCACAGGAGGCGGAAGCGGAATCGGCAAAGGGTGTGCGCTTATGCTGGCGCAGGCCGGGGCTTCGGTGCTGGTGGTGGGCCGCCGTATGGGAAAATTAAAGGAAGTACAGCGGGAAATCCTTGAAAAAGGGGGAATCTGCGAATGCTTTTCCGCCGACCTGACCAATGAGGAAAGCTGTAAGGACATGGTGGCATACGCAGTGGAGAAATTCGGGCGGGTGGATATCCTGATCAACAGCGCAGGCTCCCGGGGTGCCCACGGCAGCCTGGAGGAAGAGTTCTCCATGGAGAATTACCGGGAGACCATGGACGCCGATTTTGCATCCACCTTCATGGCCATAAAGTACGCCTATCCGGAATGCGCGAAGAACGGCGTGGGATCCATTATCAATATTGCGTCATTGGCCGCGCTGCGGGCTTCGGGGCCCATTGTCTATAGCGCGGCGAAAGGGGCGGTGAGGAGCTTTTCCAGGGTGCTTGCCAAGAGGCTGGGGCCGGAAGGGGTAAGGGTGAACACCATCTATCCCGGTTTCATCGTCACGGAGATGACGGAGAAGATTCACGAGATGCCGGAGCAGGAGGCGAAAATGAAGGCGGACTCGCCGCTGGGGCTTTTGGGGGATATCAAGGATATCGCATACTGTGCGCTTTATCTTTCTTCCGATGCATCACGATTTGTGACAGGGCAGGATTTCATCGTTGACGGCGGGGCAATGTGCGGATAACATTATTGCTCTTTCATGTCTCCGCCAGGCATTATACTGCATAACGCTGAATACTGCCTAATGCAATCAAGCGATTGAACCAGTCAGCGTTATGCAGTCTGGTTTCACGGCAAGTGAAATCGTTAAGCAGTAAAACTTGCATATTGGAGTGAACAATATCCGGATGACAAAAGTGCAGAGGGGGATTCCTCAAAATCAGATTTTACGATATAATGAAAAGGTAACCCGAACAAGACAATGGGACTAGCGATATGAAACATAAATTCAGCCTGTTCCGGCGCAGCCTGGTCATACGGCTCTGGAGGATGATCTGTATCACGGTGGTCCCGCTGATTCTGGGAACCCTTATCCTCACCGGGCTGTTCCTGGGAAATCTGTGGGAGGAACAAAAGGACCTGCGCCGGAGAGAACTTGACCTGTCCATGTCCCCCCTGTCAGGGGGCCTGGAGCGGATTGAGACAGAGATGGACGATGTGATGATGCGGTACATGACGCCGCTGACAGTGCCCTCCGGCGCGGATGCCATGGCCAGTTATGAGATGGTGGGGGATCTGGAAAAGATTCTGGCGGAGACCCAGCTGCCGGGGGCGGTTTCGGTGCTGGAGAAATCAGGCAGGAAACTGTATACCAAATTTACCCCGGATACCTACGAGCCGGAGGAGGCCGAGGCCATCCGCACTGCCCTGGGACAATATGTCGCCGTCTCCACGGGAGGGTGGAGCATCCGCAGCATAGCGGGGCATACCTTTTACGTGCGCAATTACCAGTTCGCGAACTATTGCCTGACCTTCCGGCTGGATCTGGAGAAATATCTGTCCGAATCCCTGTTCGGGCAGGGGCTGACCCGGGAACCGGTGTATTTTACGGACGGTCAGGCCATTCTCCGGATCACGCCGGAGCATACGGCGAAGGTCATCGGCCGGAACTGGGAGCTGCTGGGGGAGGAGCTGGGGGAGGAATGGATAGAATGGACGGCGGAAGAGGGCGGCTGCCGCCTGCGGATGAACGGGGAAACGCATAACGGGCTGAACAGCGGCATCCTGCTGTTCTGGATGCTTGCGGCGGTATTCGGCTGTCTGGTGCTGTTCGTGCTTCTGTGGTGGGTGCTGCGCAGGCTGATTCTGTATCCGCTGTACCTGCTGCAGAAGGGGATGAAGCAGCTGGAGGAGGAAAACCTGGACTACAGGATTGAATACAGAGAAAAGGCAGAATCCTCGGAGTTTCAGTATATTTACGATACCTTCAACCAGATGGCCAGGGAGATAGGGCTGTCCAGGGAGAAGGACATCAAGATGTACCAGGCCCAGCTGGACAACCTGCGGCTGCAGGTAAATCCCCATATGCTCTTGAATTCCTTCAACATGATCTACAGCCTGGCCCAGATGCGCAATTTTGAATGCATCCAGGAGTTTTCCATGTATCTGGTGGAGTATTTCCGCTATGTGCTGAAGGAGACGGACGCTTTGGTGCCCCTGGAGAAAGAGATGCATTTCGTGGAAAGCTATACGGGGATTCAGAAGATCCGCTTCCCGGGCGCCTTCACCAGTGTCTACAAGATGGAGGAGGGGCTGGAGCACGCCATGGTGCCGCCCCTTCTGGTACAGAATTTCGTGGAGAACGCCATGAAATATGCCCTGATACCTGGGAAGTGCATAGAGGTGCTGATCAATATCCGCAGCGAGAACCACAGGCTGCTGATCTCCGTCTGCGACACAGGCAGCGGGATTAAGGACGAGGTGCTGGAAAAGCTCCGCGGCGGCCAGGCTTACACGGACAAAAGGGGACAGAAGCACATCGGCATCTGGAACTGCCGCCGGAGGATGGAGGTGTTTTACGGCGGGGAGGCCAGGATGGACATTGTCAGCGGAAGCGGGGAGGGGACCCAGATCTGGCTGGATCTGCCCCTGATTCGGGAGAAACAGGAGGGGAACGGTTATGAGGATTTTGGTGGTGGATGACGAATATTTTGCCGTCCAGGGGATCCTGAACGGGGTGAACTGGGATGTGCTGCCCTACGAGGAGATCCTGCAGGCGGGCAGCTACGGGCAGGCGGTGGAGCTGCTTACCCCGAAGCCTGTGGATGTGGTGCTCTGCGATATCGAGATGCCGGACGAGAGCGGCCTGGAGCTCATCGCCTGGGTCAACGAGCACTGGCCGGAGACGGAATGCATCATCTTAAGCTGCCATGACGAGTTCGACTATGCCAGGCAGGCCGTGTCGCTGAACTGCCTGGAATACGCCCTGAAGCCGGTGCGCTACGACAGGCTCACCCAGATGCTGCGCCATGCGGCGGAGGTGGTGGAGGAAAAGCGGCACCAGAGGACCCTCTCGGACTACGGACAGAAATACATCGACCGCATCTCGGCAGAGAAGAAAAAGGAAGCCCCATCCAATGAGGGCGTGGCGGAAAAGGCGGCGGCATATATCGAGCAGCATATCGCGGAGGAGCTGAGCGTGCGCAGCCTGGCGGACATGGCATATGTCAGCAGCGACCATCTCACCAGGCTGTTCAAGAAGCGGTTCGGATGCTCTGTCAGCGAGTATGTGTACCAGCGCAGGATGATACTGGCGGGGGAGCTGCTGAAGGATGAAAATATGACCGTCACCATGGTTTCCGGCATGGTGGGCTACGGGAATTATTCCTATTTTACGGATCAGTTCCGGCGGTATTACAAGATGACGCCCCGGGAATACGCGTCGAAGGCAAAGCAGGGGGTAAGTCATACGCCCCGCGGCAATGACGCCCCGGGAATGCCCGGAGAAGCTGAGAAAAGGAGATAGAGGCGGAGGATGAAGAAATGGGGATTGATCCTGCTGTGCGCGGGAATCCTGTGCCTGTCCGCCTGCGGCAGGGAGGGGGACGGCGGGCAGCCTGGAGAGAAGGGAGCGCTTTCCGGTGATGAGGTTGGGCAGCCTGGAGAGAAGGAAGCGGCTTCCCGGGATGACAGCGGGGAGGGAAAGTCCGCGCCGGAGAAGGTGGTGATGACCTATCAGGTGACAAAGGGCAGCATCATAGACGACCTGGAGGATGTGGAGAGGGCCGTCAACGAGATATCCGTCCCTGCCATCGGCGTGGAAGTGGAATTCAAGGTCATAGACGCCCAGGAGGCCTTTTCCAGATATCCGCTGTGGATCAGCAACAGGGAGCCGGTGGATCTGATGGTTCTGAACTACCAGGATATCACCCGGTACGTGGACAGGGGCATGCTGCGCTCTCTGGACGATATTCTATACGAGTATGGAACGGATATCCGCGCAGTGTCCGAGGAGCGGTATGACCTGACCCGGGGGGCGGTCCTGGATCGTTTCACATATGGGGTGTCTGCGGCGCAGGCTTACCTGGGCAGCGGCACGGGAATCATCCTGCCCAAGCGGTATGTGGCGGAGACCGGACTTTCCTATGACCCCGCCCATGTGTATACGCTGGAGGAGCTGACGGAGTGGTTCGCGGCTTTGAAAAGGCTGTACCCGGATCGCTATCCCCTGGGGCTTGTGACAGCGGGAAATACGTATTCCATGCAGAGCTTTTTCATGGAGACAGGGGAAGGCGTGGCAGGGGAAAGCACCTCCGGAAACCTTCTGGACGCTTCGGAAATGAAGATTTATGACAGGTACGCATCGGAGGCCTACAGGGAGTTCCTGGGCTATGTGCGGCAGTGGTATGAGAGCGGGTATCTGTATCCTGACGGCGCGCTGACGGATTATACCGTCGAGGAGCTGATTCTGCTTGGGAAGATTTGCGCCTATCCCTCCATGAGCGTGCCGGAGAGCATCGAAAACGGATATTTCCCGGAGGAGATGGTCTGTCTGCGGACGACGGAGGTTTCGGTGTCAGCCGGACATTCCAAGAGTGGCTTCTGGGTGATTCCCTCTACCAGCGAGCATGCCGAGGCCGCCATGAAATTCCTGAACCTGATGTACGCGGACGTTTCTGTGGCAAACCTGATCCAGTGGGGCATCCGGGGCAGGCATTATGAGGTGGCGGATGAGGAGAACGGCCTGATCGCCTGGACAGGGGGGGCGCCTTCGGGCTATTATAATCCCCTGGGGCTGTACGGCGACCGGAGCAGGCAGTATGAAATGTGCTCCCTGGAGGCGAAGCGGCAGAAGGAGGTCTACGAACGGGAGGCGGTGCGCAGGGAAAGCGCCGCGGAAGGGTTCGTCTATTCTTCGGCGAAGGTTTCCGGGGAACTGGACGAGATACAGAAGGCGATCACGAAATATGTGCCTATCCTGGAGAGCGGCAGCGTGGATCTGGAGAAATACTATCCGGAATTCCTGGAGGCGCTGCAGCGGGCGGGCATGGACAGGGTGGTTGCGGACAAGCAGCGCCAGCTGGACGCCTGGCTGGGAAGGTAGACGGGCGGCAAAAATATAGTGCCGGCGGTCAGGATGCAGGAAGGCTGGATAGAAAAGAGAGGAGTATGCGATGAAAAAGACTTTGGATGTGGAAAAGCTTCTGGCGGAGATGACATTGGAGGAGAAGGCCCAGATGTGCTCCGGGCGTGACTTCTGGTTTACCCAGGACAACGAAAGGCTGGGGATCCCGGGAGTCATGATGTGCGACGGGCCCAACGGGCTGCGGAAGCAGACGGGCGAGGGGGACCATCTGGGCATCAACGAAAGCATAGAGACGGTATGCTACCCCACGGCCTCCGCTTTCGCCGCCTCCTTTGACAGGGAGCTTTTGGAGCAGCTGGGAGAGCTCCTGGGACAGGAGTGCCAGGCGGAGCATGTGGCCATGCTTCTGGGGCCGGGGGTGAACATAAAGAGGAGCCCTCTGTGCGGCAGGAATTTCGAGTATTTCAGCGAGGATCCATACCTGGCGGGGAAGCTGGCGGCTTCCTATATCCGGGGGCTCCAGAGCCAGGGCGTGGCGGCCTGCGTGAAGCATTTCGCCGCCAACAACCAGGAGACCCGGAGAATGTCCGGCAGCTCCCGGGTGGAGGAGCGGACATTGCATGAAATCTATCTTCCCGCCTTTGAGGACGCGGTGAAGGAGGGGCATGTCAGGAGCGTGATGTGCGCCTACAATGCCGTCAACGGCACATTTTGTTCGGAGAATGAGGAATTGTTGAACGGCATTTTGCGCAGGGACTGGGGATTCGACGGGTTTGTGGTGACGGACTGGGGCGCTACCAAGAGGCGTCCTCTGGGGATCAAGGCAGGGGTGGATCTGGAAATGCCCGGCAGCAGGCAGGGGAAGACGGAGGCAATCCTGAAGGCCCTGGAGGAGGGGACGCTCACCCGGGAGGAGCTGGATCAGGCGGTGAGGAATCAGCTCCGCTTCGTCAGGGAGGCTCTGGAGAACCAGAAGGAGGATGCGGTCTTTGACAGGGAGGCGGCGCGGAGGAAAGCGGAGGAATTTGCGGCAGAGTGCGCCGTGCTCCTGAAAAATAACGGTGTCCTGCCTCTGAAGAAGGGGAGCAGGGTGGCGTTTATCGGAAGCTTCGCGGAAAAGCCCCGGTACCAGGGGGCGGGCAGCAGCCATATCAATGAAAAGCATCCCATGGCGGCGCTGGACTGCATTGGAGGGATGGAGGTGTCCTATGCAAGAGGGTATGATGCCTCCGGCGGACAAATGGAGGAGGGTTCCGGCAGTCAGATGGAAGATGTTTCCGGCAAACGGACGGAGAAGATTTCCGGCGGACAGACGGAGGACGCTTTCGGCAGACCGACAGAGAATGCTCTGCTGAAAGAGGCGGTGGAGACCGCGAGGAATGCGGACGTGGCAGTTATCTTCGCCGGGCTGCCGGAGAGCTTTGAGACGGAGGGCTGCGACAGGGAGCATATGAGAATGCCCGAAAACCAGAACGTGCTGATACGGGAAATCGCGAAGGTGCAGAAGAATACCGTGGTGGTGCTCCACGGAGGCTCGCCCATGGAGCTGCCCTGGTATGATGATGCAGCAGGGGTGCTGCTGGTGCATCTGGGAGGAAGCGCGGTGGGAGCCGCCACGGTGAAGCTGCTTACGGGAGAGAAGAATCCTTGCGGCAGGCTGGCGGAGACCTGGCCCCTCAGGCTGGAGGACAACCCTTCCTATCTGGATTTCCCCGGGAAGAACGGCGTGGCCAACTATCGGGAAGGGCTGTTCGTGGGATACCGTTATTATGATAAAAAGAAGATGCAAGTGCGTTTCCCCTTCGGCTATGGCCTGTCGTACACGGCGTTTGAATACAGCGATCTGAAGCTTGACCGGGAGCGCGTGGGTGACGGAGAGATCCTCCGGGTTTCCTGCAGGGTGAAAAATGCCGGGAACCGGGACGGCCGGGAGGTGGTTCAGCTCTATGTGGCCCCGGAGAACAGCGGCGTGATTCGGCCCGTGAAGGAACTGAAGGGCTTTGCCAAGGTTTCGCTTGCGCCGGGGGAAGAGAAGGAGGTCAGCTTCCTGCTGGATAAGAGGGCCTTTTCCTATTACGAGGAGAGGATTCACGGGTGGTTTGAGGAGAGCGGCAGCTATGGAATCCTGGTGGGGGCGGCGGCGGCGGATATCCGTCTGTCCGGCAGGGCGGAGGTGGAGTCCGCGGACGAAATTCCCATGGAGTACACTCGTTTTTCCACCATCGGAGACCTGGCGGCTACGGCAAAAGGCAGGGAAGTGCTGAAGGGCCTTCTGCACAGGGCGGACGATTCCCAGGAGATGCATGAGGCGCAGATGTCCCAGAACATGGGAGAGGGGACGGACAAGATGATGCAGTCCATGATGATGGAGATGCCCCTGGGGGCGCTGGTGTCCTTCGGGAGGATGACGGAGGAACAGCTGGAGGCTTTGCTGGGGATGCTGAAATGATTTCTCCGCATGGCGGTACCTGAAGGCATCAGGAGCCGCCGGGAAGCTGCCTGTGAGCATATTTGTCGGATTTCTTGTATTTCATATCGGATTTGTGGGATTCTTTTCTGTTTTTTTCTGGTAGGATAAAGCTATCAAATAAATGCAGGTTTCAAAAGACCGCATGAGAAGACAGGAGAGAGGATTATGAAAAGTAAGAGAATAGCAGCTATATTATTAAGCGGCGCATTGTCGATTTCCATGCTGGCAGGATGCGGGAACGATGCGGAAAAGGAAAGCTCAGGCCAGGAGCAGTCCGGCAGCGGGGAAGAGACTTCCCAGCAGAGCGAGGAGCCGTCCGAATCCACGGAGGAATCCGAGGGGGCCGGGGAGTCCGAAGAGTCACAGGAGTCTCAGGAAGCGCCTGCGGATGCGGATCCTATGGAGAGGATTACTCAGGGACGTTATTTCTACGGGTACAATGCGGGAGGAGACCTGGACATGTCCTACTTCTTCCACTTCTATGAGGAGCAGCCGGTGCTGGGGAAGGTGTTCTATGCCGGCTTTGCCATCAACCAGATTTATTTCCATGGTACATATGAGGTGACGGAGGAGCCCTATGAATATGCGTGCTGGCCCAGCAGAGAGGAGCGGGCGTCAGCTGCGGAGGACGCGGAGGCTCCCGCGGGAACGGCGCCTTATACCATCACCTTCTATGACTTTGACGGGAATGAGCTGGACAAATGCGGATTTGACGGCGAAAATGTCTATAATGACATGGTAAACATTACCGGTGTAGGCGGCGAAGACGCAATTTACCGCTACGATGATCCGGAAGGTGAGAACAAGGATGTCTACGACGGCGAAGTAGGCTATGCGGTGGTGGACATTGAGGGTGTGGATGACGCCACCTGCCAGCTGCGGCTGTGGCACACCGGAAGGTACCAGGATTTGGTTGACATGGAGATCGAGGGGACCTGGACAATGGAGCAGGGAGCGGACGCGACCACCTATACCCTGACGCCGGATGACGACACGGATACCGGAGCTGTGGTAGTGGTAAATAATGATGGCACAGCTGTCTATACGCCGGATGGAGGCGATGCGGTAGAAATGAAGCAGGCGGGCGCAAGCGTGACAAGCTCCTTCGCGGGAGACGGCCCTGAGGTATCGGGGGCGGTGACATCGGTGGTTCTGGAGATGTACTCTGACGGTACCGCCAAGGTGAACATCAGCGCCTTCGGCACGGTGATGCCTCTGGACGAGGGAACCTGGGAAGCGGAGAACGAGTATACCTTCAAATTCAGCCTGGGCACGGCAGGGGAGCTTACCTCCGAGCTGGGAGAGGAGGGACTGCCCACAGTGCATTATGTGCAGGCGGGAAGCCAGGTAGGCGACCTGGATGTGGTGCTGACTTACGTCATGCCGGAAGCAGAGTAAGGAAGTGTCTACAAATAATCGGTGCTTCCTAATATGCTTTAGATGGGTCAAATGGGTTTAGGAAAAGCCTGCAGCCGATAGGCTGCGGGCTTTTTTTAGAAAGAGGAGAAGGGATATGCGCAGAATCATTGATTTAAATGAAAACTGGGAGTTCGTAAAGGAAGGAAAATCGGAAAGAGTCGATTTGCCCCACTGCTGGAACGCCGTGGACGGGCAGGACGGGGGAAATGATTATTACCGGGGCGTCTGCCTGTATGGGAAAGAGCTTCCCGGGGTGGAGCGCGGGGCGGACGAGAGGGTCTACCTGGAGTTTGAGGGCGCGAATGCCATTGCGGAGGTCTCAGTGAACGGTACGAAGCTGTGCCGCCATGAGGGAGGATACTCCGCTTTCCGGGTGGACATTACGGAGGCGCTGGGGGAGGAGAACCGGATTGAGGTGCTGGTGGACAACGGCCCAAGTGATTCCGTCTATCCCCAGAAGGCGGATTTTACCTTTTACGGCGGAATCTACCGCGACGTAAGGCTGATCATCGTGCCGGAGACCCATTTTGACCTGGATTATTTCGGAGCGCCGGGAATCCAGATCACGCCGAAGGTAAACGGCGCGGATGCGGAAGTGACAGTGCGGGCTTATGTGAAGGGGGATGCCGAAGGCGTGCGGGTGACGGTTGATGGTTTGACCTCCATAGAAGCCGCGAGGATTTCGGAATCCGAAGGAAATGTGCAGGTGTGGGAGGCGAAGCTCCTGTTGACCAATGTGCATTTATGGAACGGAAGGAAGGCCCCTTATCTGTATCATGCGGATGCGGAGCTGACAGTGGACGGCGTGGCGGCGGACAGGGTGGGGGCGGATTTCGGATGCCGCACTTTTTCCTTTGATCCGGAGCGGGGATTCTTCCTGAACGGGGAACCCTATCCTCTCCGGGGCGTGTCGAGGCATCAGGACTTTGCGGGGGTGGGGAATGCCGTTACGAGACAGATGCAGGATCTGGACATGGAGCTGATCCTGGAGACTGGCGCTACCTCCGTGCGTCTGGCCCACTATCAGCAAAGCCGGTATTTTTACGATCTGTGCGACCGCAAAGGCCTGATTGTATGGGCGGAGATTCCCTACATTTCCGTACATATGCCCGGAGGGCGGGCCAACACGGTGTCCCAGATGCGGGAGCTCATCGCCCAGAATTATAACCACCCCTCCATCGTCCTGTGGGCGCTGTCCAACGAGATCGGCGTGGGCGGCGTGACGGAGGATTTGCTGGAAAACCATCGTATTTTGAACGATTTGGCGCACTCTATGGACGGCACCCGGCTGACAGCCATGGCCAACGCCTATATGCTCCCTATGGACAGCCCGCTGAACGACATTCCCGACATCTTTGCGTATAATCTGTACTTCGGATGGTATGAGGGGGAGCTTCAGGATAATGACGCCTTCTTTGAGAAATTCCACAAAGCTTACCCGGACAGGTGCATAGGCCTCACGGAGTACGGCGCGGACGCCTTCCACGGCCTGCAGTCGCCGGCGCCGGAGCAGGGGGATTATTCCGAGCAGTTCCAGGCGCTGTACCACGAATATATGCTGAGGATGTTCCACAGGATGCCCTATCTGTGGGGCACCTATGTGTGGAACATGTTCGACTTCGGCGCGGACGGAAGGGACGAGGCGGGAGATTACGGCAAGAACCACAAGGGTCTGGTGTCCATGGACCGCAGGGTGAAGAAGGACGCGTTCTATGCGTACAAGGCCTGGTGGAGCGATGAGCCCTTCGTCCATCTGTGCGGCAGCCGGTATGCGGATCGGACGGAGGAGGAGACGGAAATCAAGGTCTACAGCAACCAAAAAAAGGTGGCGCTGTATGTGGACGGCGCATGCGCGGGAGAACAGGAGGGTGACCATGTATTTGTCTTCAAAGTGAGAATCTCCGGGGACCATGAGATTCTGGCTAAGAGCGGCGGGCTGGAGGATTCCATGAAGATACGCAGGGTGAGCGAGAGGAATCCGAAGTATTTTCTGAAGGCCTCCGCCATCCACAACTGGTTCGCGGAGCCGGGCATGGAGATCGTTCCGGGGCATTTCTCCATCAACGATACCCT
>NZ_CAPDXS010000034.1:37056-38619 GCF_948601915.1 uncultured Acetatifactor sp.
CTGGAGGCGGTTGCCAGGCTGCCGGAGGGAAGGGCGCTGGTGGATGAGATGGTGAATATCGCCAGGGCCGCCCGGGGGGACGTGGCGAAGAGCGTAAAGCGGACTCCCGAGATGGAGGCCATGCTGCTTCGGAACACCTTTATCAAGTTCTTCAAGATGGCCGGGGGCGCCATCACGCCGGAGATGGTGGTGGAGATCAACCGGAAGCTGACGAAGATGAAGAAACCGGAAGAATGAGATGAAAAATGGGAAAGGACTGGTGATATCTTGTTTTATCATATTGATATGCGTATTGGGGAAATTCTTGACAACGAGCGGACGGCAGCCGTTTTCGACCGATTTCTGCCGGGGATGAGGGCAAGGGTGGCGCAGTCCGCCGCCAGGGGCATGTCGGTCCGGAAGCTGGCCGAGTATGCGAAAGGCGCAATCTCGGAGAGCAGCCTGGAAGCCATGGACGCGGAGCTGGGAAACATCCCCTATGAAGAGGAGAGCATGGAACAAATGACAGAGGCGCTGAAAAGCCAGCCTCTGACCAAAGCGGCGGCCGAGCAGATCCCGGCGCAGAGGCAGACGGCTATCTACCCGGGCAGGGTATGGAGGGACACGGACGGCAGAAGAATCCAGGCCCACGGAGGCGCACTGTTCTATGAAGACGGCATCTATTACTGGTATGGGGAAAACAAGGACCGAACGGACGGCGTGTGCGGTATCTGGACCTGGGGAATCCGCGCCTACGCGTCGGAGGACCTGTATAACTGGGAGGACAAGGGGCTGATCATCGAGCCGGATCTGACAAATCCCCGGTCAAACCTTTATCCTTCTGCCTGTGTGGACCGTCCTCATATCCTGAAGTGCCCGAAGACGGGGAAATATGTCTGCTGGATAAAGCTTTCCGGCGAAAAGTCCTGTTTCGTCCTTCTGCAGGCGGAGAGATTCCTGGGTCCCTATGAGGTGGCGGTAGAAAATTACCGTCCTTTCGGGAAAGAGGTGGGCGATTTTGACCTCGTAAAAGAGGAGGAAAGCGGGAAGGCATATCTGTTCATGGACGCGGACCATGATGGGATTCTCGGCATGGAATTGTCGGATGATTTTCTGCGGGCGGAAAGGGAGGTTTCCGGACAGTATATGGGCCTGCACGCGCCCTTCTGCAGGGAGGCGGTGGCCCTCTTTGAGCGAAACGGCAGGAAATACATGCTGACCAGCGGAATGAGCGGATATATCCCGAATAAAAGCGACGCCGCCGTCTCGGGCAGCTGGCGGGACAGCTTTGTGAGCATCGGCAATCCGCATCCCCGGGACGAAACCAACTCTTCCTACAACAGCCAGATTTCCCAGGTATTCAAGGTACCGGGCAAAAAGGACTTGTATATTTCCATCGCGGACCGCTGGGTTCCGGGGTACCCGGTGGACGCAAAAAGAGCCGACATGATAGAGCGCTCCATTGCCTCCCACTTTGAGCCGGATCGATACAGGGTAAGTCCGGAGGAGAAAAAGGCATTGGCAGAGAGCCCCATGCTGGCCAGCGCGGATACTTCCATTGCCGATTATGTATGGCTGCCCCTG
>NZ_CAPDXS010000035.1:0-3696 GCF_948601915.1 uncultured Acetatifactor sp.
AACTGCATGTGCACCGCCATCTCCTCCGGCCTCAGCCCTGTCCGAATCACCCCCTGATAGGGCACCAGCCCCAAAATGGCCTTCAGCAGCGTCGTCTTCCCTGCGCCGTTGGAACCGATCACGCCCACCCGGTCGCCCTCCTCGATCTGTATGGGGGAGTCGATGGATAGGGCCGTGTCCGCCCCGTAGCGCACTGTCAGATTTTCAATGGATAACAGCATACGATACATCTCCCTTCTTCTGTAGGATTCAAGCCGTCCTGCATAAGGTCATCATAGCAGATCCGGATGAATTTGGAATGAAGAGCGTATGAAACTTCTTGACTTCACTGCAATTCCCTCCCGGCAGGAAAAATCAGCAGGGTCACCACGCTGTCCTCCCCGTTCCGCACCTCAAGGCGGGCCTCCAGCTTCTTCGCGTAATAGGACGCGATATACAGCCCCAGCCCATGGCTGTGCAGCCCTGCGCTGTCCGCCTGGTGGCTGCCGGTGACAAAGGGTTCGAAGACGTGGGGCATGAGCCCGTCGGGAATGGTCACGCCGAAATTCTCGATCAGGATTCCCCTCTCCTGCCCCTCCTCCCACAGTTCAATCCGGATGAGTCCCCCCTCAGGCGTATACCGCACCGCGTTGGACAGCAGATTGTCCAGTATCCGGGCCGCCATGGCCTCGTCCGTATCCGCCAGAAGCTCCAAGTCCGCCGGAGCCTCCACATGAATCCCCCTGTCCGCCACCGCCACCTGATAGGACTGCAGCCGCTCCGCCAGCACCTGCCCCACATTCGTCCTCCGGATGCTCATGTCCCGGGCGCAGTGGTTCAGGTACAGGATGTCCTCCACCATCTTGCGCATGGACAGGAGCTGCTCCTTCACCCTGGGCAGATAGGCTTTCGTGTCCTTATATCTGCCCACCTCGTTCAGCATACCGTCCACCAGAAGCAGCGCTGCGGCGATGGGGGTCTTGAGCTGATGGGAGGAGGAGCGCAGGAAGATTTCCTGACGCTCGTTCTCCTCCGCCAGCTCCCTGTTCTTCTCCTCCAGCTCCATATAGCTCTCCCTGATCTGCTGGTAGAAATCGTCCAGGGTCTCCCCCAGCTCCCGCACCTCGTCCCCCGTCTCCGTCCCCTTCCACGCCAGCCGCTCCACAGAGAAATCCTTCCTGTGCTTCATCTCCTCCGCGTGCCGCACCAACTCCAGGATAGGGCGCACGATGCCCCTGGAATACATGCCGGAGAACAGCACCGTCAGCAGGACGATCACGGCCCCCAGCATGGGAAGGCTCTGCAGCACCACAGGGCGGATTTCGTCCGCCCCGGGCGTCACCGCCGGTAAAATAGAAAAAACAATCCGTTTTTCCGTCTTTTCCATGGCCACATAGTTGGTATACCGGTCCCCCAGGACCTGCACCCCGGCCTCTATGACCACACAGCCATCGGAATAGGTATGGACCCTTACGGATTCATTGGAAAATTCATCCTCGATGTCCCTCTGATAGCGCAGCCGGACACCCACAGGCAGGTTTCCCCCCTGCCCGGTCTCCGCCAGAATCTCCCCCAGCTCCTCCAGATTCTTCCCCAGCTCCTCCCACAGCTCCTCCGAGTCCTCCGCCCCGGCATCCCAGGCCTTGAAAAGTCCCTCCCGGCATCTGTCCAGGACTTCCCGCAGCCTTTGATCCCGGAGCCTGACCTCCGCCGAAAAGGCCTTGCCCGTCAGCAGCACATAGTCCCCGCTGACGGGAATCTCCACGGAAAAGCAGGCCGTCGGGTTCCGCACCCGCACCGCCTCGTAGGTGCCGCACTCCATGTAAGCCCTGTGCTGCGCCAGGACGGAGCGGAGGTTCTGCTCGCACACATAGTCCACATACAGGGATGGCAGCATACATATGAAATATCCCACCAGAAACAACAACAGCCCCACCGCCAGCGCCATGCTGTACAGCAGATTCTTCCGTCCCAGACCCATGGCAACGCCTCCCCTTCAATGGCCCTCCGCGGCATTCTGCTCCGCGGCCTTGTCGAATTGATAGCCCACGCCGATCACGGTCCTGATGCAGGGGACAGGAAGCTTTTTGCGCAGATTCTTCACATGGGCATCGATGATCCTGTCGTTTCCGATGTAATCCTCATTGAAGATGCTGAGAATCAGCTGCTCCCTGGTAAAGACCCTGTTCGGCTGGCTCATCAGCGTATGCAGCAGCAGATATTCGCTGAGCGTCAGGGGCAGCTTCTCTCCCCGGTAATAGGCGCAGTACGCCTCCTCCCGCAGCACCAGGCCCCGGCCCCTCTCTGCCCCGCTCCCCGCGGTGCGCCGCAGGATAGTCTCCATCCTCTTGAGCAGGATGATGGGGGACACCGGCTTGATGACGTAATCGTCCGCATACAGGTTGAAGGCCTTCACCTGGGTCTGCTCGTCCTCCAGCGCGGTCAGCATGATGGCCGCCGTCTTCTTCCGGTTCTCCTGGATATACCGCAGCACCTCGAAGCCGTCCGCCCCGGGCACGCAGATGTCCAGCACCGCTATGTCGAACTCCTGCTCCCGCAGAAGGTCTATGGCCGCGTCTCCCCGCTCCACCCCGGTCACCTGGTATCCGGACATGGACATATATTCCGTCAGGACCTCCCGAATCGTGGGCTCGTCCTCCAGAAACAAGACTCTGTACGCCGTCTCCTTCATCTGCGTCTACCTCCCCCCGGATTCCGCCCGGGAACCGTCTATTCTGTTTTCTATTTATGCAGCGATTAAATCTTGCCCCAAAACCGGATAAACGGCATGGCTTGCTGCGCAATGTGACTGGCAAGAATTCGATGCCGTTTATATATTTTACCGCTTTGATATGAATTTCATATGAAGATTGTGTGAGAAAAACCGTCTTTCGTGAAAATGAGAATCAATTCTCCGGAGTCGTGACGATATCCAGGTTCCGCTCGTAGGCAGAGGAAGAAAAAGAGGCGGGCACCTCCCCGTTGATCAGAATCTGCACCTTGTTGATATTGCTCAGCTCCACCAGGGAATTGACGATAGAATAGATAGATACATCCGTTGATACGTTATTCACCACATTCAGGAAGTTCTCGTCCAGATTCACATAGCAGACTCCGTCCTTGGTCATGACATTGACAATCTTGGTGCCGGGGTTGATGGAAGGGTACAGCCCCTCTATCTGGCCGCTGGGCCCCGCGATCAGCTCCTCCACCACGAAGCGCTCCATGGGCGTATTGGTGGAATAATGCTTCTCCCGGTAAGCGGCGATCAGCTCCGTGCCGCTCTCCCCGGCGAAATAGAGTTTCACCTTCGCCAGCTCGTAGGTATTGATCTCATTGCCGTCATTGTCGATGAACTGATCCGCGTTCATCCAGCCGATCACATTCCCCTTCCTGTCGGAGAGCTGGTTCCCCTCCACGGTTATCATCACCAGGTTCACGTCCGGAAGCTGGGTCAGGGTGCGCACCACCGCCGCCCGCACCAGCACCTCCGTCATCGCGGGCAGGTCGTTGTAGGCGGCGTCCACATCGATGGACAGATTTCCCTCCTCCAGCTTCGTCCCCAGCACCTTGAAGCCCATGTTCAGGGGCGCTTTGTATTCCAGCATCTCCGGGCTGGTGGACAGGCAGTCCATGAGTTCCTGCAGCCGTGCGGATTCCTCCGCAGCCTGCATCTCCACCTCATGCATCTCCACCTTTGTCTCCGAATTGCTCACA
>NZ_CAPDXS010000035.1:3706-15618 GCF_948601915.1 uncultured Acetatifactor sp.
AATAGACCTTCATCCGGTCTGTCTCTTCCGCATCTTCCCGCCCGCAGGCCACGAGCAGCAATAGGCACATCCATGCCAGCAGACACCCTGTTATTTTCTTCATTCCGCCACTTCCTATCCTCCCAGAAAACTTACCCTTTTTCCAAAGCCGCGCTGCCGGCCGTATACGTCAGGGGGATCTTCACCGTGAAGCTGGTCCCCTCTCCCTCGATGCTGGACACGGTGATGCTGCCCCTGTGCATCAGGACGGAGCTCTTCGTGATGGCCAGCCCCAGCCCTGTGCCGCCGATTTCCCTGGAATGGGATTTGTCTACCCTGTAGAACCGTTCAAAAATATGCGCCAGAGCGTCCTCCGGAATCCCCAGCCCGGAATCACTGACCCGGAAGATGAAGTACTGGTGGTCCGCATCCAGCTCCACCCTCACCCGGCCGTGCTCCTTATTGTACTTGATGGCATTCTCCACCAGATTGGTCATGATCAGGGTCATCTTCACCTCGTCCACCTCGGCCACCACAGGACGCATGCTCTCGAAGACCACCTCCACGTCCTTTTTCCTGGCGATGGGGCGGAGGCGCTTCAAAATCAGCTCCACCAGGTCGTTCATGTCCAGCGAGGCGATGTTCAGCTCCTGGGCCTTCTTGTCCATCTTCACCAGGGCCAGGAGGTCCGTGATGATCTGGTTCTCCCGGTCTATCTCCGAGGCGATGTCCTCCAAAAATTCCCGGTACAGCTCCGCCGGAGCGTCCCTCTGGGCCAGCAGGGAGTCCGCCAGCACCTTGATGGCGGCCATAGGGGTCTTGAGCTCATGGGACACGTTCTCCACGAACTCCTGCCTGGAATTGTCCAGGGCCCGCATGCGCTTCAGCAGCTGGTTGAAGGCCTCCACGATATGGTCGGTCTCCGCATAGCCCGGCACGGAGATGCTTTCCTCCCTGTACCCGGCCTTCACCTCGCTGATGGCCTGGGACACCCGGCTGAAGGGCCTGGTCATCACCACGGACAGCACGATCGCCATGGCCGTGATGATCACGATCATCAGGCTCTCCAGAATCAACGCCTTGCGCCCCAGCACCTCCATGTTCGTCATAATGGCTTCGTTGGAGATGCTGGTCAGCATCACCGCGATGATCTCCCCGGTATCGCTGCTGGCGTCCGTGATGAGCGTCGTCATCTCGATATAGCCGTGCTCCCTGTCATAGTTGCTTGTGACCTGCCCCTGGAAGCACTTGATCACCTCCTCGGAGATGATGGTCTTCCCTTCGCTGAGCCCGTAGGTGTCCTTCAGCACCTTCAGGCCGGAGTCTATGATCATGACCCGGCCCTCGTACAGGTTCGATATCATTTCCAGCTCCGCGTCGATCACGTCCCTGTACACGCTGCTGGTATAGCCTTCCGGCTTTGTATTGAAATAATTATTGCTGATCAGATGGTTTCCCACAATCATCAATTGGTTCTGGACTGTAGAAATGCGCTGCTGTACAGAGCGCTCCTCATAGTTGCCCAGGATTCCGTATCGCATGATGACGCTGGGCACGAATCCCGCCACCAGCACCACCAGGAAGATACGCGTCTGCAAGCTGCGCAAAGAAAGAAATGCTCTCAGCTCTCCGAATATTTTTGCCACCATTTTCCCTACTCCGGTTCCGGTCAAGTTACATGCCCACGCTCAAATCTGGAAGTAGTAGCCCACGCCCCACTTCGTATGCACATACCTGGGCTCGCTGGGGTTGGGCTCTATCTTCTCCCGAAGCCTCCTGACATGCACGTCCACCGTGCGCACGTCCCCGGGGTAATCCGCGCCCCAGACCAGGTGCAGCAGGTTCTCCCGGCTGTACACCTTGTCCGGATTGGCCATCAGGAGCTCCAACAGCTCGAATTCCTTGGCCGTAAGCCCGATCTCCCGCCCGGCGATGAAGGCCCGCCTGCCCTCGCAGTCCAGCCGCATGTCCCCATGCTCCACGGTCTTCGAGGCAGCCGCCTCCCCCATGATGCGCTTGGGCTCCATGCGGCGCATAATCGCCTTGATGCGGGCCTTTACCTCCAGGATGTTGAAGGGCTTGGTGATATAATCGTCGGCGCCGTACTCCAGCCCCAGAATTTTGTCCATGTCCTCGCCCTTGGCCGTGAGCATGACGATGGGGACGCTGGAGAACTCGCGAATCTGCTGGCAGACCTCGAAGCCGGTGAGCTTTGGCAGCATCACGTCCAGCAGGATGATGTCGTACTGATTGGCCCGGGCGTATTCCAGGGCTTCCTCCCCGTCATAGGCGCAGTCCACCTGCATGTCGTCCTGCTCTAAGCTGAATCGGATTCCTTTCACGATCAGCTTCTCGTCGTCTACCACCAATGCCCTCTTTTTCGCCATGTCGCTCCCCTGCCGTTTCTGATTTCTATTTTACCGTTATCTTGTCTTTTATCTTTTCGTATGCCGCCGTCTTGATGCCGGATACCTTCATGATGTCCTCGCAAGCCTGGAACCCGCCGTTGGCCTCTCTGTAGGAGATGATATCCCGGGCCCTGCTCTCCCCGATTCCCGGCAGCGTGCAAAGCGCCGCCGCGTCGGCGGTGTTGATGTTCACCAGGCCCGATGCGCTGTCGGACTGGGCCTGGGACTCCTCCACGGCCTCTCCCTCCTTTGGGAAATACAGCTTCTGGCCGTCCGACACCCAGTCCGCCAGGTTCACGGCCTCCCGCCCGGCCTCGGCCCCAAAGCCGCCTGCCGCCTCCAGTGCATCCTCCACACGGCTTCCCTGTGGGATTTCCACCACGCCGGGATTTGCCACCGCGCCGCACACATAGACACGAATCGTCGTATCCCGGGCTTCAGAAGCGGTTTCGCCCGAAGCTGCGGACTGCGCCGCGGTCCCCGCCTGTCCCGATGCCCGGGACGCCTCCTGCTCCCCTTCCGCCGGGACGTCCGCCGCCTCCTTCGTCTCCCCGATGAGAATCGCCGTGCCCTTATCGCCGCAGCCGCAACACAACAACGCGCATGCCGTTATCAGGCATACGATTCCAAGATACCTTTTTTTCATCATAGTCCCTTTCCTTTCCAGTTCCACGCTGGTCCTTGAAAAGGGATTGCCTCTCTATGCTGACTCTTTTTATTGTATAGGAAAGCTTTGGTTTTTACAAGTGGCTTTCAGAAATCTTCATGAAAATATTTCTGATATGTTTCCTCAAAGATATGTAGGGGGAGATTCCCGGAAGAATGCCCTCACTTCGGGCATTCTTCCGGGTGAAACATAGGTTTTCTTAGCGGACGTATTTAGGCCGCTCAGAAAGTCTTTTCACACTTTCCATTTAAAAATGATGATACCGGCCACCGCCACTGCCATCCCGATGGCCTTGCGCCACTCCCAGGGCTGCCTCTCCACGCCGAACCATCCAAACAGCTCGATTACGTAAGCCACCGCCAGCTGCGCCACCACGATCAGCATCACCGCCCTGGCAGGCCCCAGCATGTCCATGCTCTTGATGACGGTATAGGTGATGAAAGCGCCGATCGCGCCGCCCAGCAGCATGTATTTGGGCTCCACCCGGAACACCTGCAGCAGATTGCTCCTGTCCGTGCAGGCCCAGGCGCCGAGACAGACCGCCAGCGCCGACAGCTGCACGAAGGCGCTGGCCGTCCAGATGCTGGAGGCCTTTGTGACCTGTGTGTTGAACACGCCCTGTACGCTCATCAGCGCCCCGGAGATCAATGCAATAAAAAATCCAATCATGGGTTCCACCTTCCTTTTCCTGCTTTCTCTTACAGTGTCTCCCATGATTGGAAAAATATGCGCCCTGTCCGCCTACCTGGAGGCGTCTATCTGCAGCTGTATCTGCGCCGCCAGCTCCTGCACCAGCGCCGTCACGTCCGCCCCGTTCCATACCTTGGAGAACAGACTCTCCAGCTGCACCCAGAAATTCCCCGTCTCCATCATCTTCGGCAGAGGGATGCTGTCCCCGTAAGCCTGCCTGAAAATCTGCAGACCCGGTTCGTCCTCCTCCGTCCCCAGCCAGGCGGGCGCCTTCCCCGTCCTGTCGTACAGGGTCTCGGCACATTCCCCTGCCAGATAGGCCGCAAAGCGGTTGGCCAGCGCCTGGTTCCTGGAGTAGCTGTTCACCGCCACGGCAGTGGTGACGGACATGGTGCGGCTCTTCAGCTCCCCGCTCACCTGGGGCAGCACGGCTATCCCGTAGTCAAATCCGATCTCCCCGTTCTCCTTCGCCCGGGCCAGCCTGGCCGCCGCGTCCGTGGTGGCGATGGTGAACACCAGCTTCCCCTGGCAGAAATCCTCTATGACGGTCTCGTAGTCCACTTTATCGGACTCTATGGAAAAGAACTGGTTCAGGGCCTTATAGACCTCCAGGCACTGAATCGTCTCCGGATTGGCGATATTTATCAGCGAGCTGTCGTCCCCCGCGTCCCCTCCTACGATCATATAGTTCCCCACGATCCAGTAGTTGTAGAAGATGTCCGACACATCCCATTTCATGACGCCCTCCACGCCCTCGGGCACATCGAAGGTATCCGCGATGTGCAGGATATCGTCCACCGTAGCGGGCACCGCGCTCTGGAAATACTCCTCCGTCTTCTGGGCCAGCAATGTCTCGTCCACCTGGATCCCGGAAGAATCCTCCCCCGGATCCTCCTGGGCCTCGCCGGACTCCAGAAGCTCCTTCGTGGCGCTCTGGGAAGCCCATTCGCGCAGATAGGTCTCATTGTACAGCAGCGCGCTGGTCTCAAAGCAGAGGGGATATGCCACCCGCATCCCCTGATAGGTCACCGCCGAAAGGGCCGCCTGGGGGAAATTCGCCTCGTTGCAGATCCCCTCCAGATCCTGCACCTGGGTGGCCAGGCCTGCCAGATAGGCCTTCTCCAGGGAATCGTGGCCGATCAGGTAGGCGTCCGGCACCTGGAGGTCACCGGCGGAGGCCTGGCTGATTGCCTCCAGGTACTCGCCCTCCGAGGTCGGCACGGGGATGACCCGCACGCCCTCCCGCTCGCCGAAGGACACGGCGGCGCTGTTGATGAAATTCGTCATCCCTTCATCGGAATACCAGAAATAAATCGTCTCTTTTTCGCTCCCCCATGTCATGGGAACTCCTGTCTCCTCCGCGTCCCCCGCGGCGAAGGTGCTTCCGTATAAAACGGCCGTCCCCATGGCCAGCACGGCAGCCACTGCGGTCAGTCTCTTTTTCAGATGCATACCAAACTCCTACTGTACTATCGGCATCGCGCCTGTCCTCAGTCCTCTTCGGACGGCTCGATGCAGCTCTCCAATATCTCGATCATCTCGTCCACGTTCTCCTTCGAGATGATAAGGGGCGGCACGAAACGAAGGATGTCCGCACCCGCATTGATCAACAGCAATCCGTTCTCCAGTGCACGCTCGATCACGTCCCGCACAGGGCAGTCGAATACCAGGCCCTGCATCAGGCCCGTTCCCCGCCTCTCTGTAATGCAGTCGTATTTCTCCTTGAGTTCCTCCAGGCGCTGCTCCAGATAGGGCGCCACCTCCCTCACATTCTCTATTATATGGTTCTCCCCGAATAAATCAAGCACTTTTTCCACTGCGGCGCAGGCCAGCGGGTTGCCGCCGTAGGTGGTCCCGTGGTCTCCCGCCGCCAGGGAATTCGCCGCCACCTTCTCCGTCATCAGGAATGCCCCCACGGGCACGCCGCAGCCCAGGGCCTTGGCCGTGGTCATGATATCCGGCTTCACGCCGTAGCGCTGCCAGGCGAACATATGGCCCGTCCTGCCCATGCCGCACTGGATCTCGTCCAGGATCAGCAGGATGTCCCGCTCCTCGCAGAGGGCCTTCACCCCCTTCAGGAACTCCTCGGTGGCGGGCACCAGGCCGCCCTCGCCCTGGACGGTCTCCAGAATAATTGCACACGTCCTGTCGTTTATCAGCTCCTCTACGCTGGCCAGGTCGTTCATTCGGGCAAATCTGACGTTGCCGATCATGGGCTCGAAGGGCTCCCGGTACTTGGGGGTGCCGGTGACGGACAGGGCTCCGAAGGTCCTGCCGTGGAAGGAATGCTCCATGGCTATGATCTCATGGTCTGTGGTGCCGTCCTTCAGATAGGCGTATTTACGGGCGGCCTTGATGGCCCCCTCCACAGCCTCCGCACCGGAATTGGTGAAGAAGACCCTGTCCATGCCGGAGACCTCCTTCAGCTTCTTCGCCGCCCGGATAGCGGGCATGTTGTAGTAGTAGTTGGAGGTGTGGATCACCTTGTCTATCTGGGCCTTTAGGGCATCATTGTACTCCTTGTTGCCATAGCCCAGGGCAAAGACGGCGATGCCGGACACGAAGTCCAGGTATTTTATGCCGTCAGTGTCGTAGAGATAGACGCCCTTTCCCTTTTCGATGACAATCTGGTAACGGTTGTAGGTGTGGAGCAGGGACTGCTCCGCCTCATCGATGTATTCCTGCATGTTCATAGTCATTCTCTCCTTATTACGCTCCCGCTGTTCGCTTGTGCTTTGCGCCGCATGTCCTTCTATGCCGCGTCCGTGCCCCTCTTTGTGCCGTGCTTTCCTTTTTTACTCTGCCTCTTCATCGTCTATGATGGCGGTGCCGATGCCCTGCTTGGTGAAAATCTCCAGCAGCAGGCAGTGGGGAATCCTGCCGTCCAGGATATGGACGCGGCTCACGCCGCCGTGCACGGCAGCGGTGCAGTTGTTGAGCTTGGGCAGCATGCCGCCGCCGATGAAGCCGCCGGATATCAGCTCGTCCGCCTGGGACGCCGTGATCCTGGAGATGAAGCCCTCCCTGGTCTCGTAATTCTTGTAGATTCCCTCCACATCCGTCAGGAATGCCAGCTTTTCCGCGTTCACAGCCTTGGCGATGGCGCAGGCCGCATCGTCGGCGTTGATGTTGTAGGTCTGGAAACGGTCGTCCAGGCCGATGGGGGCTACGATAGGAAGGAAATCTTTCTCCAGTAAATCGTATAGCACCTTGGGGTTCACATGGGTGATTTCCCCGACGAAGCCGATGTCCTGGCCGTCGGAATATTTTTTCTCCACCTGGAGCAGGCCGCCGTCCTTGCCGCTGACTCCCACGGCCTTCACGCCCAACTCCTGCACCATGGTGACCAGGTCCTTGTTCACCTTGTTCAGCACCATCTCGGCGATTTCCATGGTCTCCCCGTCCGTGACCCGCAGGCCCCCTACGAAGGTGGACTCCTTCCCTACCTTGCCCACCCATCGGCTGATCTCCTTGCCGCCGCCGTGGACGATGATGGGCTTGAAGCCCACCAGCTTCAGGAGCGTCACGTCCTTGATGACGTTTTTCTGCAGTTCCGCATTGCTCATGGCGCTGCCGCCGTATTTCACGACGATGATTTTGCGGTTGAACCGCTGGATGTACGGCAGGGCCTCGATGAGGACTTCCGCCTTCTGCAGCACTTTCTCCATGTCCTTTTCCATGGTATTGTTTCCTTTCTGATTGTCTCCAATTCTCTGTCGATTATTACATTTCGCGCCATTCGCAGACGGCAGCGCATGGCTTCCCGTCATACCGCCTGCTGCGGCACAGGAAATCAGCTACGGTAATCCGCATTTATTTTTACGTAATCATAGCTTAAATCGCAACCCCAGGCGGTGGCCTCTTCCTCTCCCATATGCATGTCCGCCAGGACTGTGACCTCCGGGTCGGACAGGATCTTCGTGGCCTCCTCCTCGCTGTAGCCACAGGCCACGCCGTTTCCATAGATATGGATCCGGCCGCTCCTGCTCTGGAAATAGAGATCCACATTTTCCGGGTCGAACTTCGCGCCGGAATAGCCCAGGGCGCAGAGAATCCGGCCCCAGTTGGCATCGTGGCCGAAGATGGCCGCCTTGGTCAGGGAGGAGCAGATGACGGATTTCGCCAGAGTCCTGGCATCCTCCTTGGTGGCGGCGCCGGTGACCTTGGTCTCGAACAGGGCCGTAGCGCCCTCTCCGTCCCCTGCCATTTTCTTCGCCAGATAGGTGGTGACGAAGTGCAGGGCCTGGCAGAAGGCATCGTAGTCCGGGCCCTCGGACGCAATCTGAGCATTGCCCGCAAGGCCGTTGGCCAGAATCAGCAGGGTATCGTTGGTGCTGGTGTCGCCGTCCACGGATATCATGTTGAAGGAATCCACTACATCGGCCCGCAGGGCTTTCTGCAGCATCTCCTTTGAGATGCATGCGTCCGTGGCCAGGAACCCCAGCATGGTGCACATATTGGGATGGATCATGCCGGAGCCCTTGCACATGCCGCCCAGGGTGACTTTTTTGCCGCCCAGCTCAAATTCCACGGCAATCTGCTTGGGCACAGTGTCCGTGGTCATGATGGCTTTTGCCGCGTCCGCCCCGGCCTCCGGCCCCTCCGCTTTCGTCTCGGTCAGCTTCCGGATGCCCTCCTTCAATCTGTCCAGGGGCAGCTGCATGCCGATGACTCCCGTGGAGGCCACCAGCACGGCATCTCCGGGAATCCCCAGCAGTTCCCCCGCACATTCGGCTTCCGCCCGGCAGCAGTCCATCCCCTGCTTTCCGGTACAGGCGTTCGCGATGCCGGAGTTGACTACGACCGCCTGGGCATAAGGGGATTCCTCCACGATTTTCCTGTCCCAGATAACCGGAGCCGCTTTCACCACGTTCGCAGTGAAAGTCCCTGCCGCCACGCAGGGCACAGTGCTGTAGACCAGCGCCATGTCCTTTCTGTTCTGATACTTTATGGCCGCCTCCACGCCTGCTGCCTGGAAGCCCTTCGCCGCGGTGATGCCGCCTTCTATCTGTTTCATGTATGTACCTCCCTAACCTCTCCCGGCTCCAAATCTCCCACCACAATCTTCCCCTGTCCGCATCATAGACAAAGGCTCACCGGTTGAACGCCGTAATATTCGCCTCGTTCAGCGTAAAATCGTAATAATTCAGATCCTCCCGCCTGGTCCAGCCGATGCGCTTCCAGAAAGCGTTCCCCACGTCGTTGGCCGTGAAGGCAATCAGGCTGACCTTGTTGATATGCTCCGCCTTCAGGGCGTTCATGCAGTAGACCACCATGGCCTTGCCGATGCCCTGTCTGCGCCAGTCCTCCCGGACGCACACATGGTACAGGCAGCCCCGCCTGCCGTCATGGCCGCAGAGTATCCCGCCCACGATTTCGCCTTCCCCGCTCATGGCCACCACGCTGGTGGCGGGATTGCGCTCCAGGAAGCGCCCCACGCCCTCCCTGGAATCGTCTATGCTGCGCATGCCGAAGCCCCGGATGGTCTTCCACAGGGCGTAGAGCCCCTGGTAATCCTCTATTGTCATGGTCTTGATTGTAAACGCTTTATCGTTCATCTCTTTCCCTGTCTTTTCCCTTTGTCTGGCCCGGGCGCTGATATCCTTCTGCCAATATCCGGCATCTGCCACAGGCTTTACCAGTATACACCGTTTCCGCTGAAAGGACAATGCTTTTTTGTCATGAAGTTCATGCCTGAAAGTTCATGCAGTAAAATCGATGTCATATCTGGTTCCGTGATGGTACAGCACGCCCTCGGTCAGGCGCACCCGCAGGAGGCAGGTGTTGGGATCCTCCTCATCGGTGTGCCCGTTGTCATACCACGCGGCGAAGGCTGTCCTGACCTTTGCCATAATCTGCGCATTGCATTCCGCCTTCACATGCCCCAGATTCTCCCCTATGCCCTGCGCCGTGAACCAGTCGCCGCAGACCGCCACGGACCGCTCCTTCCCGATGTGCCGCATCTTGTTGGAAAGGGCATAGGTCACGATGTAGAACGCCCCGTCCTCATAGTAAGCGTCCACGGTCCGCACATAGGGTTTCCCCTCATCCACCGTGGCCAGCGCCAGCAGGCTGTCGCAGCCGAACCTTTCGTCCATGATCCGCGCTGTCTCTTTCGTAAGCTTCTCTCCCATTTTCCACTCCTTTTTTTACGAAAATCCGCTTCCGGTTTCCAGACAACTGATGCCCGCGGCATCGGCTTTCCGGCATCCTCATACGCCTGCGTCGCCGGGCCGCCCTACATGAAGTACCGGCATTTGTCCAGGTAAAACGCCTGCTCCCTGCGCAGCAGCCCAACCAGCTTATCCAGGTCTTCCCGCTCTCTGTAATCCTTCAACGCCTCCAGATATTCATTCCTGTTCGCATCCTCAATCACTGCCGGCACGATTCCGCCTTTCAGGCATTCCCGGAAAAGAATCAGCCTGCCTGTCCTGCCGTTGCCGTCCTGAAACGGGTGGATGCTCTCATATCTGGCGTGGAACTCAGCAAACACGGCAATGTCCGGCGCCTTGCCATGATACCATTCCATCAGTCGATCCATCTCGGCCTCCACATTTTCAGGCCTGACCGTCTGATAGATGCCAATCATATTCGGCCTCTTTTTGTAGTCTCCGATGGCATATCCGTTGGCCCGGTCTTCGAACACGCCCGACTTCAGCTCATAGTGGAACTGCTTTATCAGCCCGGAGGACAGGGGCTGGCGGATGGTATCCAGCATTTTGTTGAACATCAGGAAATGTCCGTTCATTTCCTCCACGTCCTTCGCCCTGTAATAGTCCTCCGATCTGGGCAGCGTTCCATTGTCGAACAGCGAGGCCGTCTGCTCCTCTGTCAGCGTGCTCCCCTCAATCTTATTTGAGTTGTAGGCAAGCAGGCGCTGTGTGTACGCATATACTCCCGAGCGGTCGAACCTCTCCCGCTCGATTCTGAATCTCTCTGACAGAAAACCGGTAAAATCCTGATTTCCGCCCCCTTCCATCACGCCACCCCCCTCGCTCAATCGCCTAAATCTATACGTTTACCCGCCTTTTACGGGAAGCAGGGCACCAGCTCCAGCCCCTGGCTCTCCTCCAATCCGAACAGCAGGTTCATGTTCTGCACCGCCTGTCCCGCCGCGCCCTTCACCAGATTGTCCAGGGCTCCCATCAGGATGACCCGGCCTGTCCTTTCGTCTATGACGAAATTAATGTCCACATAATTGCTGCCCTCCACCCATTTTGTCTCCGGGCAGACGCCTTTATCCAACACCCGCACGAATTTCTCCCGCGCATAATATTTATCGTAGGCGGCACGGATCTCTTCATACGTGGGCAGCGCGCCGTCCGCGGCCCTTTTCAGCTTCGCGTACTCCGTCACCAGGATGCCCCTGTTCATGGGAACCAGATGGGGCGTGAAATTGATCGTGACCTCACGGTCCGCCGCATACCCCAGTTGCTCCTCGATCTCCGGCGTATGGCGATGGCCGGCCACCCCGTAGGCCTTGATGTTCTCGTTCACCTCGCAGAACAGATTGGGCACCTTGGCCCCCCGCCCCGCCCCGGAAGTCCCGGACTTCGCGTCCACGATCAGTGTGTCCACGTCGATCAGCCCCTCCTTCACCAGCGGGTACGCCGTGAGGATGGAGCAAGTTGTATAGCAGCCCGGATTGGCCACCAGCCTGGTGGAGGCCGTGATCTGGTTCCGGTTCAGCTCGCACAGCCCGTAGACGGCTTCCGGGATGAACTGGGGGGATTTATGTTCTATGCCGTACCATTTCTCGTACACCGCCACGTCCTTGATGCGGTAATCCGCAGATAAATCTACGATTTTTACCCTTTTCAATATCTCCTCCGTCAAAAGCCCCGCCAGATATCCCTGGGGCGTAGCCGTGAAGATCACGTCCGCCTGCTCCGCCAGCTCCTCCAGGTCGTCGTCCCTGCACACGTCATCCACGATCCGGAACATGTTCTGATATACCTCATGATACCTTTTGTCTATATAGCTGCGGGAGCCGTACCATACGATTTCCGCCTCCCTGTGGCCCATAAGTATCCGCACCAGCTCGCTGCCCGCATACCCTGTGGCCCCTATTATCCCTGCTTTGATCATCTTCCAGCACCTCCATGGTAAGTATAGCACATTTTGTATAAATGTCCACTTCTTTTTCGCATTTATGCAAATATTTATGA
>NZ_CAPDXS010000035.1:15628-37603 GCF_948601915.1 uncultured Acetatifactor sp.
TGAGATAATGCATATTTATGCATCCATCATGCTCCCGCCGTCCCTTCGGGCGTTCTATCCAAAAAATGGCGAATTCATGTTGACGATATGCTTTATTATAAGGTATAATCAATGCTGTTATCAAGATATTTATAAAATATATATATTTATGAAAGGAAGGCTGCTGCATGAGGCAATTTTTCGGAATGAGCAATCGCGGGGATCTGTCGGAAGCGGTCCGCAATCTGGACAGCCCGCAGTTCATCATGCTTCTTTCAAACAATGCCCAGTTCGAGGAGCATGTGAAAGCCCTTGAGAAGCTTTACCCTGGCATCCCCAGCATCGGATGCATCGGAATGAGCTATGACACCAAAGTGGTGGAAAACGGTGTGGGCATCATCGCTTTTTCAGGAGGGGTCAGCGCTACGGCCAATGTGCTGGAGCAGGTATCCGTCATGCCGGTGAAGTATATAGACCGGCTGGAGGCGGACATCAGGAAGATAAACGGATCCAAGCAGGACACCGTATGCATCGATTTCTGCAGCGGAAACGATGCCTGCGTCCTGACTACGCTCTATACGTCATTGCGGAGCCGGGGCATCCAGCTTGTGGGAGGCACGGGGGACGGCGGAAAAGTGTCCGCCAACGGCAAAGTCTACGAGGATTCCGTGGCCTACGCCCTGGTGCGCAACCAGAACGGCCGGGTCAAGACCTATAAGGAGAACATCTACCACCAGATGGGCAATTACCGCTTCATCGCCTCCAATACGGACCGGGCCAATTACATCATCGGCTCCCTGAACGGGAACCCGGCCAAGCAAGTATACCAGAGCATCCTGCATGTGACGGATCAGGAGATCCTGACCCAGACCTTCAAGAACCCCTTCGGCAAGCTCAACGGGGACGACACCTGCATCGTCTCTATCAAGGAAGTCAACGGGAATTCCCTGGCCTGCTTCCGGCAGGTGAACGACTCCGATGTGCTGGTCCTCCTGGAGCTGGGAGATTATCGGGCCATCGTGGACAAGACCATAGCGGACATCTGCCGGGACTTCCCCAAGCGCTCCGCCGTCTTCTCCGTGAACTGCCTGTTCCGCTACAAGCTGTTCACCGAGCAGCGCTACATGGCCACCTACCTGCAGGAGATGGCAAAGCTCGGCAGCCACGCGGGCCTGGTGGGCTATGGAGAGCATTACAACAGTCAGTTCGTGAACCAGTCCATGACCTGTGTGGTATTTGAATGACCGTGAAAAGCCATCGGACACTTGACGGAATTGAAATCAGGAGGATACATAATGTTGTTTTCAAAGAAAGGACCTTCAAAGAACGGGCAGGTGCGCCACGATGAAAAAAGCCTTTATCCCGTGCTGCATGTGACGGAATGCCTGAAAGGCTATCAGAAGGATCTGGCCAAAAAGGAAGTGGAATCCCTGTTCGAGCTGAGCATGATCGGCAACTCCTTCAGCAGCGTATTGGCTGAGGCCGACCATTTCCAGGAACAGCTCCAGGACTTCGGACAGTCCTTCGCCAGCATCAATCAGGCCGCGGGGCAGTTCGACCAGGTGCGGACGGACATCACCCAGACCGTGTCGGAAGCCCAGGGCATGGTGGAGGAGCTGAAAGCCACTTCCGCGAAGGTGCAGCAGACCTACGCCGATATGGAGAATACCTTCGCCTATCTGCAGACAGCGGTGAAGAACATCCAGCAGTGCATGGGCAAGATCGTGTCCATCGCGGACGAGACCAATATCCTGGCCATAAACGCCTCCATCGAGGCGGCCAGGGCCGGAGAACAGGGCAAGGGCTTCGCCGTGGTGGCGGAAAAGGTCCGGGAGCTGGCCAGGGAGATCAAGGAGCTCACCGACGACGTGGACACCGGCATCCACGATGTGGAATCGGGGGCGAACCAGCTCAACTCCAGCATCCTGGCATCCCAGTCGGCTCTGGATCAGGGCTTCGGCATCGTCAACGGCACCTCCGAATCCTTCCAGCAGATCAGCACCGTGGCGGAGGGCACCTCCTCCGTGCAGGCAGAGATCTCCGGCGTCATAGGCGACTCCCAGAACGCGCTGCAGGTGCTCTGCCAGTTTTTCGACAGGATAAAGCTCCAGCACCAGGAGGTCATAAAGCATATCGGCCGGGCCAGCAATCTGGGCACCACCAAGAGCGCCATGTTCGAGGACATCGACAATATGCTCTCCCAGATCCCGCCCATCATCAGGGATAAGAATCCCAGAAGAGACTAGTACCCCGATGCGTGAATCCTTGAGCAATCAGTACCCGCTGTCCACCCCAGTACTGCGTTGTCGTCAGTTCTGATGCGGACATCAAGCACTGATTACTCGGGAATTCATGCCCCGGCGCACCAGAACACCCGTTCGTACCGGGGCTGTGGGGAACTGACAGGATTCCCACAGCCCCGTCTTCATCTGCGGAATCCGAAAGGAGGCGGCGCATGCATATCCTGATTATAGAAGACGACGAGGATTTCCGCCTGGAGTTGGCGGGCCTCCTGCGGAGTTCCCTCTACCGCGTCACGGCGCTGACCCGGTTAGACCATATCGCCGGACAGATTTCCGCCGTCTCGCCGGACCTCATCCTGCTGGATCTGAACCTCCCGGGGCAGTCCGGCTTCGATGTGTGCGCCGAGATCCGCAGATCCTCGGATGTGCCCGTCATCTTCGTCACAGGGCGGGCGGATGCCTCGGACGAGGTCACTGCCCTGTTGCAGGGCGGGGACGACTACATCACCAAGCCCTTCCCGCCCGCCCTCCTGCTGGCCCATATCACCGCCGTGCTGAAGCGGGCGGGCAGGGGGGAGGAGGAGCCGGTTCTGGAGCATCGGGGCGCAGAGCTGGATCTGGCCAGGGGCTGCGTCCGCTTCCGGGGCGCAAGCGCGGAGCTGACCAAAAACGAGCTGAAGATATTGGCCTGCCTGTTCCGGCACAAAGGACGCATCGTGTCCCGCACAGAGCTGGTGGAATATCTGTGGGACAATGCCGTCTTCCTGGACGACAATGCCCTGAGCATCCATGTCACCCGCATCCGTGGGAAGCTGGAGGGCCTGGGGCTGTCTGATTTCATCCGGACGAAGCGGGGAATGGGGTATTCTATATGAAGTTCGCGGATTACTGCAAGGACAGGCTTTTGCTGCTGATGCTCCATATCGCCTGCATGATGCTGCTCACGGCTTTCCTGATCGCCACGGCCTATCCCCCGGGCTGTTGCTGCCTCATCCTCCTCACCTGGCTGATCGTCCTCACCGCCTGGTTCCTCACGGAATATTTTCGCAGGAAGCGCTACTTCGAGCAGATGGAGGCGATCCTGGAGCAGGCTGACCGGAAATACCTGCTGGGCGAGCTGATGCCCGCTTCCTTCCGGCTGGAGGACAGGCTGTACCGGGAAATGATCCGGAGATCCAACAAGTCCGTCATAGAGCGGATCCGCTCTGTGGAGGACGCCGGGCAGGAGTACCGGGAGTACATCGAAAGCTGGGTGCATGAGATAAAGGCTCCCATAGCGGACATCTATCTGCTCTGTGAGAGGCGCAGGGACGATACCGCCCGCCGCATCCTGGCCCAGAACCGGCGGACGGAGAACTATGTGGACATGGCCCTCTTCTATGCCCGCTCGGACCAGGTGTACCAGGATTATCTCATCAGGGAGGCCACCCTGCAGCAGACCGCGGAGGAGGTCCTTCTGAAAAACAAATACGCTCTAATAGAAAACCATATACGGGCCAGCGTCCATTGCCCGGATACGGTCTATACCGACGCAAAATGGATCGCTTTCATCCTGGAGCAGCTCGTCCTGAATGCCGTGAAATACAGGCGGGACACGGAGCCTGTGCTGCGGATCTCCACCGCCCGGGCAGGGCGCAATGTCCTCCTGACGGTGGAGGACAATGGCTGCGGCATCCCCGAAGAGGAGCTGCCCAGAATCTTCGATAAGGGCTTCACCGGCACCAACGGCAGAAGCGGCGCCCGGGCCACGGGCATGGGGCTGTATCTGTGCCGGAAGCTCTGTCTGAAGCTGGGGATACGGATCCTGGCGGAATCTGTGGCGGGCCGGGGCACGCGCATCTCTCTGGAATTCCCGGTCAGCGATTATCTCTCCGGCCTCTCTCTGCCGGTCAAATCGCCCAAAGCATGATTCCTCTCCATGTCTTTCGATATCGAAAGATTCCCGCAAAGAAAACCCATACCACATCCTTCCCATATCTGCTATACTCAAGACTGCCGACATCCAATCTGTCCGCGGCGGGCAGATATGGCTGGCGGTCTTTCAATCCATAGGCTCTCGGAATTTCAGAAAGCAGAGTCAGGCATTGTGGCAGGAGGGCACCTGGAAAAGTGGGGGAACCGCTCCAAAGGAGCTGCTGAAAGCCGCGTAATATGTAGCCTGGAGATTCCGAGAGGATATAATCCACCAAAGGGAGGTTCAGACAATGGAGCAATCCTATATCCAGGTATGCGATGTGGAGAAATATTACGGCAGCGGCACGGCTGTGGCCAAGGCTGTAGACCGGGTCAGTTTCCGTGTGGACAGGGGCGAGTTCGTGGGCGTCATGGGGGCCTCCGGCTCCGGCAAGACCACGCTGCTGAACATGCTGTCCACCATCGACAGCGTCACCGCCGGACATATCTATTACGAAAACGTGGACATCACGGAGCTTTCCGAAAATAAATTATCGGAATTTCGAAAAGAGAACCTGGGCTTCGTGTTCCAGGAGTACAATTTGCTGGATACCCTCACCATCGAGGAGAATATCCTGCTGGCATTAAGCCTGCACCAAAGGGAAAAACGGGAGGTCCTGTCCCGCTGCCGGGAGATGCTGGACCTCCTGGGCATAGCCGACATCCGGGACAAATTCCCCTACCAGGTCTCCGGCGGCCAGAAGCAGCGCTGCGCCTGCGCCAGGGCCCTGGTGAACCGCCCCAAGCTGCTGCTGGCGGACGAGCCCACTGGGGCGCTGGACTCCCGCTCCGCCCAGACCCTGCTGGAGACCTTCACGGACATGAACGGGAAGTTGAAGGCAACGATTTTCATGGTGACTCACGATGCCTTCTCCGCCAGCTACTGCGGGCGAATCCTGTTCCTGAAGGACGGGCAGATCTTCCACGAGCTGCGCCGGGGGCGGAAAAGCCGCCGTGAATTCCTGAACGAAATACTGGACGTGCTGTCCCTGACAGGAGGTGAACTGTCCGATGCTCAGTAAGCTTGCCCTGCGCAATGTGATGCGCTCCGCCAGGGATTATCTGGTGTATTTCCTGACCATGATGCTGGTAACGGCCATTATGTTCGCCTTCCACTCCCTGCTCTTCTCCAGGGAGATACAGCAGCTGTTCGAGATGGCCGTCCTCTTCGCGGTCCTGGTGGGCCTGGCCACTTTCTTCGTGGTCCTGATCGTGGCGTGGCTGATCAACTACATGGTCCGTTTCATCCTGGAGAAAAGGAGCCGGGAGTTCGGCATCTATCTGCTGATCGGCATGAAAAAGAAGGAGATTTCCCGCCTGTACATGCGGGAGAGCCTGCTGCTGGGGGGCGCCGCCTTTGCCGGAGGCCTGGCTCTGGGCATTCTGCTGCAGCAGATCCTGCTGGCGATCCTGTACAGCATGATCATGATGGAATACCGCCCCAGACTGGAATGGAGCATGGGATGCCTTATCACCACAGCCGCCTGCTATGGCGGATGCTACCTGCTGGCCCTTCTCCGGTGCAGAGGCAAATTCCGGAAGATGAACATCCATGCCCTGATGGGCAGCCAGAAACAGAATGAGGAGATCCGGGAGTCCCATGAACAGGCGAAGCGCTGGCTGCTGCCCCTCTCCGGCGCATTTCTCCTGGCCTTTGCGCTGTTCCTGTTCTTCTTCAAGGCGTGGAACGTCCCTGTGATACTGGGCTTCCTCCTGGGACTGGTGGTGACAATCTATGTCTTTTACACCGGCGTTGCGGCCTGGGTCATCTGCTACATCCGCCGGAAGGGATCCGGGATATTCAAAGGCCAGAACCTGTTCCTGCTGCGGCAGTTCTCCTCCAAGCTGAAGACCCTGCGGTTTACCTTGGGCACCCTGACCTCCCTGTTCGTCCTGGCCCTGCTGGGCTGCGCCATCGCTTTGATGTTCAATGACTACCAGAACCAGACCCTGCTGGACAAATGGCCCTTCGACGTGATGGTCTTCAGCAGCGACACCTCGGATACCTTCCGGGAGGAGCTGGACTTGCTGAACCGGGAATGCAGCGTGGAGGAAGCCCTGATCTACGATATCCGCCAGAACGGAACCGACACGGTGAACGCATGGCTGTACACCCATCTGAAGACCTTCGGGGGAGCGTACACCGATGGGAACGGCGGCCTGGACCGGGAGGCGCTTGGCAGGGACGATATCTGGGCCTACTATGAGCATGACACTTATCTGGCCCTCTCCGACTATAACCGCCTCCGGGAGATGGCGGGGCTGCTGCCTGTGGAATTAGAGGAAGGGGAATATCTGCTGCACCTGAAGGAGCGCGTCTGGGATGAGACCGGGGATTTCACCGGGGAGCTGGAGATTATGGCGGATCCGGATTCTGGAGAGGCGGAAGTCTCGGCGGATCCGGTTTCCGGAGAGACGGAAATCTCGGTGGATCCGGTTTCCGGAGAGGCGGAAGTCTCGGCGGATCCGGTTTCCGGAGAGGCGGAAGTCTCGGCGGATCCGGTTTCCGGAAAGGCGGAAGTTACAGCGGAGTCGCATTCCGGGGAACAGAGGACTATGGCAGAGCCGCATTCCGAAGAGACGGAAGTCATGGCGAATCCCGTTTCTGGAACTACTGAGCACCCGACATATCTCCGTCCCGCAGGCATTTATACGGAGCCCCTTTCCCAGGACGGCCACAATGGCGCGGATTATCTGCTCATCGTCACTGACCGGACGGCAGAGCGCATGGAACCATACTATCGATTGCTGACCGTCAACCTGGACGGCCCCGCCCCCGACGACCTGCTGCGGAAGCTGGACGCCCTCCCCTCCGGGGACAGCATCATGGACTTGGGCGGCCATCGCGAAAACACGGACATGGCCTGCGGAACGGACAATATCGTGGTATATGTGGTCACGAACATCGTCAGGGACAACCTGATCCCGGAGGTGAAGTTCATGCTGTCCTCCATCATCTTCGCTCTGGTCTACATCGGCCTGGTGTTCGTCTGCGTGGCGCTGACAGTGCTCTCCGTGCAGCAGCTCTCGGACTCCGCCAAGTACAGGTTCCGGTATCAGGTGCTGCACCAGATCGGGCTGGGCCAGCGGGAGATCTCGAAGGTCATCTTAAAGCAATTGGCCGGCTTCTACCTCTGCCCCATCCTGTTCGCGGCGCTGATCAGCGGGACGATATCCATGTATCTGGGCTGGAAGTTCAATGTCCACACCGGCACCCACACGGCGGCGGCAGGGTATTTCGGGCTGGCCTTTCTGCTGTTCCTGTGCGTGTACGCCGTGTATTTCGTGGTGACTTATGTGGGCTTTTTGCGGAATGTCCTGGCGAAGGACTGCAGGTAAGGGCCGCAAGCGAAAAAGGGCATGCTTTTTCCCAGGGCATGCCCCTTGCGGCAGACTGCAATCCTCTCTTACAGAATCTTCCCCTCACGGTAGCATTCCCGTATATAATCCCGCGGCTGATAATAAAAATCCGAATTATAATCGGAAATGGAGCCGTCGATCCAGGAGGCATATACCTCCTGCAATGTCCCGATCGTGTCATCCCCGCACACATCCTCAATCAGGCGTTCGTACACTTCGCCGATCGTCCAATAATCCGGAACCAGATATTTACAGGCATCCTCATTGTCGAAATCCCCATTAGGCAAGCCGCATCTTGTGATGAATTCATCCGCTGTCTTCTCTATGGGCTCACAGTGGAAGACATCTGCATACTCATAGATGCGGCGCAGATTCTTTTCCCCCAGCCCCGCCGCCACCTCAGACCTCTTCAGCTTCTGCCGTCTGCCAATGAATTCTATCAGGCTGCAGGTGAAAAAAAGATTGCTGTCATTCTTCATGGCCCACCTCATATCCTTTCACGAAAGTAAGCGTGGACAAAGCGTTCACCGTATGGAAGCTAATCTGATGCGTCGGTCTCTTGAATCTTGCCAATGCCCAGAATGCCTCCCGTGAAATCTTGCCATCCGCAAAGTTCTGAACATAATTGAAAATCGTATCATTTGCCATGGGGCCTTCCACGATATCGTAAGAATGGGCTTTCCCCAGACGGCAGGCTACGATGAAATCCAGCCATTCCTCTGTCATGTCCGGAAACGAGAGCACCTTTAGATGACTGTTTGGTACATAGATATATTCGTTTACCACTCCTTTGCCAAACCGCCCTGCCCATCGCTTCGCCTGCTCCGGAAAAAGCGTGCAGTAAAAGCCAAAATAAAAATCCTTGTTGAACCGCGCCATACGGATTTCCGGAAATTCTACAATCTGCTGGCTCCCGTGATATAAAACAATCTCCTGCTCCATCTCTCCCCCACCTTCCATGAAATACTCCTTTCGCCTGCCCTCAGAACAGCATCAGCATGGTTCCCCCCACGATCAGCCCAAGCCCCAGGCCGGACCTGAGCGACAGCCTCTCCCGGAACACGATCCAGGAAAAGGCCACCGTCACCAGGATGCTGAGCTTGTCGATGGGCACCACCACGCTGGCGGGGCCCTCCTGGAGCGCTTTGTAGTAGCAGAGCCAGGAACCGCCTGTGGCAAGCCCGGACAGGCAGATAAAGCCAAGCTCCTTCGGCGGGATCTCCCTTACGGTCTTCTGCTTTCCCGTGGCGAAGACCATGACCCAGGCCATGACCAGCACCACACCTGTGCGGATGGCAGTGCCCAGGTTGGACTCCACGCCGGTGATGCCGATTTTCCCCAGGATGGACGTGAGGCTGGCGAACACTGCCGAGCCGCACGCATAGAGGAACCAGCTTTTTCCATGGAAGATCGGCGTTTTGTTCCTTCTGCCGGATTTTGACACAGCTTCCCCGCCGGGCTTCTTTTCCCCTTCCTTTTTCTCGATCATCAGGAATGTGCCCACTGCAATCAGCGCCACTCCCGCCGCCTTCACTGGGCTTATGGTCTCATGGAGAAAGAGGAATGCCAGAAGGATGGTCAGCACGATGCTGGATTTGTCGATGGGCACCACCTTGTTGATGTCCCCGATTGCAAGGGCCCTGAAATAGCACAGCCAGGAAGCCCCTGTGGCAAGCCCCGACAGGATCAGGAACAGGAGGGTGCGCCCCTCTATCTGCCCTATCTGGGAGCCGGAGCCCACCACCAGCACCATGATCCAGGCGAACAGGAGCACCACGATCGTCCGCACCGCCGTGGCCACATTGGAGTCCGTCCTGCGGATGCCGCATTTGGCCAGGATAGACGTAATCCCGGCGAACAGGGCCGAGCCGCACGCATATAATATCCACATATCTGTCTTCTATACCCTTTCTAATTTTCCGAATAGTTCCGTCCCGTCAGAGGCCGCTCCTATCCGTCAAACCCTCACAGCAGCGGCGCCGCCGCCTTCAGCAGCACCCCTGCCAGCTTCATAGTCCATTTTTCTTTCCGTACCGTCTCGGGCGTCACCTGGCGGCACTTGGGGAACATGGCCTGGAAATCCGCCTCGATATCCGCTATGCAATCCGTGCCGTACAGATAGGTGGCGCACTCGAAATGATGGTAGAGGCTGCGGTAGTCCAGGTTGATGGTTCCCACCACCGCTTCCTTCCCATCGCAGCAGAAGACCTTGGCATGGACGAACCCGGGGGTGTATTCGTAAATCTTCACCCCGGACTCCAGCAGGGACCTGTAATGGGTCTTGGCCAGGGCATAGGGCATCTTCTTGTCCGGGATGCCCGGCAGGATCAACGCCACCTCCACGCCCCGCTCCGCCGCGAATTTCAGGGCCGTCTCCATCTCGCCGTCCAGTATCAGGTAGGGCGTCATGATGTGCACATACCGCCTGGCCCGGTTCAGGATGTCCATGTAGACCCGCTCCCCCAGCTTGTCGTCATCCAGGGGCCAGTCCCCGTAGGGCACCACATACCCTTTCGCATTCCCCTTGGGCTGCTCCACGGGCTGAACTTCGGGCTGCTCCACGGCCTGAACTTCGGGCTGAGCTTCAGGTTGAATTTCGGACTGCCCAGGGAGCTGCCCTCCGGGCATGGCAGGATAAGCCAGGCTCTTCCCGAACTCCAGCTCTCTTTCGTCCATGTTCCACATCTGCAGGAACATCAGGGTAAAGCTCTTCACCGCCTCCCCCTTCAGCATGACGGCAGTGTCCTTCCAATGGCCGAAGCGCTGCACCTGGTTGATATATTCATCGGACAGGTTGACGCCGCCATTGAATGCGGTATGGCCGTCTATCACCAGGATTTTGCGGTGGTCCCTGTAATTGTAATGGGTGGAGATGAAGGGGGACACCGGCGCGAACACCTTGCACCGGATACCCAGCTTCCGCAGGAGCTTCAGGTACTTGTGGGGCAGCAGCGTGAACTCGCAGGTGCCGTCATACATCACTCTCACGTCCACGCCCTCCTTTGCTTTGCGGGCCAGAATCTCCAGCACCTCACCCCACATCATCCCCTCCGCGATGATAAAATATTCCAGATAGATGAAATGCTTTGCTCCCTCAAGCTGCCGCAGCAGCTCCGCGAACTTATCCTCCCCCAGAGGGAAGTAAGTGACTAAAGTCCTGTGGTACACCGGATGGCAGCCGCTGCGCTGTATGTAGCGCACCAGGGCCGCGGCTCCCGGATCCTCTTCCTCCAGGCTCCGGTACGCCTCCTCCGACTGTGGGATGCTGTCCTTCGTCACGGCAATGATATGGCTGAAACGGGCTTTCAGCGCCCGGTGCCCGATGTCCATCCTCGTATAGAAATACAGCAGCGCCCCGAACACCGGGGTCAGCATCACCACCACCAGCCAGGTGATCTTGGCCGTGGGGTCCAGGCGGCAGTTCAGGAGATACAGCACCATGACCACGGTGAACACAGCCAGGCCGCTGATGATATGCGGCCGGAACTCCCGGAACCACAGATAGGTACTGACCAGGAACAGCGCCTGCGCCGCCAATAGGACCACAAAGAGGCCCATCCGGCTGAATATCGCGTGGAGGATGCCGTTCTGCCCTTTCTTCAGCAGACGGATTCCCATGTTCTGGCTGTCATCTTTTCGTATCTCCATTTTTCTCCTCCTGTAAAGCATGCCGCCTGCCTCCGCTTCGATTGCGCTCATCGGCCCGGCCTGCGCTTCGCGCCGTATACTTCCCGCCCCGCGGTTCCCTTTCAGTATAGCCCCGGCCTGTCCGCTTTGCAACCCTTTTCAAACACGCTCTAGCGGGTAAAATCTTTGGCGGGGCACAGCTCCAGCGCTTTCACCTCCTCTCCCGTCCCCCGGACATACACATCCGTCAGATAGCGTTCCTCCAAAAAGGAATAATTTTTCCACCCCTGGGGCCGCATGCGGTTCCGGTCCATCCCGTGCAGATCATCCTGCGTCCCGCTGTGCCTGTACAGGCCGGAAAAGGCCTCCCCGTCCCGGTCATAGACCGCCACCAGCACATTCAGGCTGTCCCAGTCCTCAAAGGCAGCCAGAACCAGCCTCTCCCCATCGAACAGGCATGCCCTTTCTCCGGGGAACATGTGATTCGCCGTCCATCCCCGGCCTGTGCCCATGTATTCCTCTTCCGGCTGCTCCGGAAACTGTCCGCTGCACCACAGCGCACATGCCCCGTCCTCCTCCGTCACAAAGGAGAATCCATTGTCGCTCCAGGTCATCAGCAGCCCGCCTTCCTCCCGGGTCATGGAACTGAATTCGGCGGCCAGAAGCTCCAGCTCTATGTCCAAATCCGCCAGATACCGGCTCCCCTCCGCTCCCTCTGCCCCAAAGAGCCTTTCCTGGCCCAGCGCCGCTACCTGGAGCAGCTCCGGCACCCCATCCGACAGCTTGTAGACTACGAGATTGTAATCCTCCTTCCCTTTCACAGTCAGGTACAGCCGTTCCCTATCCTCCTCCAGGAGCATTCCCACAGGAACCGCATCCTCCGGCAGGCTGCCTATCCTCCGCATCCGGGTCCGATCCACCTGAATCCACCCGTCCTCCCCGGTAAAGGGCAGATAGAACAGACCGCAGTTCTCGCCCCGGTGGGCCCGCTCCCCTGTCTGCGGGTCTTCCAGGCAGAAAGCATAATAGCATCCCGTCTCCCCAAAGGCCGATGCGTCCGCCAGTACCGCGCTTCCGGAATCCAGGACTTTCTCCCATGCGCAGGAGATGAAATCCCCCGCCTGGTCCCTCTCCAGCGTGACTTCTATCCTGTCCTCAGCCGTAGGGATACGGAACAGTTCCGACAGATAGTCCCCGCTCTGCCCGCATTCGATGCTGTAGTCAACGGAGGTGCCCTGAATCCCAAACTCTATGACGGGATAATATTCGTAATAATCGCCGATCCTGACTGTCTCCCTGAGCGCTTCTCCGTCCCGGGTCCGCCCTGCCACTGCCCGGGCGATTTCAGGGTAGAGAACGCTCTCCGGATTCAGGAGGGAGCCCTCCACAGTGATGGCCGTCCCGTAGCCTGCCCCGTAGAGGAAATCCGCACTTGCGGACCTCCTCTGCCCATATCCCCATTCCACGCCGCCGGCCGAAAAGGTGAACCCGCTGCGCGCCGCCTGGCCGCTGCCCACGGTATATTCCGTATCCCACAGGAGATTCCCGCTCCAATGGGACGCAACCCGCAGCGTGACGCCGGACGCCGCCTCCGGATCTCCCCCCAGGACTTCCTCCGTAATCAGGATCCTCTCCTTCCCACTGTCCACCAGCGCCCAGGCAAGGGGAATGCCCACAAGCGCCAGGCCCATCCAAAAAAACGCCACCCACAGGCTCTTCCTCATATCTCCCTCCCGCCAGTCAGCTCTCCCAGGGCCCTGTTCACCCGGTCGGAGCGGTATCCGTAAGTTTCCTTCACATATTCCAGCAGAGAGCTGCCCCGCTCCTCCAGCTCCAGGACGGACATGTCCCCCGCCACCCTGCCGTCCTTGAGCAGCACCGCCCTGCCCACGAACCGCTCCACCTCTTCTATGAGATGGGTGGACAGGAGGATGGTCTCCTCCGGCTCCAGAATCCCCAGCAGCACCTTGTAGAAGTCCTCCCTGTTGAACACGTCATTCCCTGTAAAGGGTTCGTCCATCAGGATGTACTCCGCCCCCTGGCACAGCGCCAGGATCACCTCGAACTGGTTCTTCTGCCCTGTGGAATAATGCTTTATGGCAGTCCTCTCCGGAAGCTGGAAAAAATCCATCAGCGCCGCGAAACGCCTCCCGCTGCCAGGAGGGCCACTGCCGCCAGTATCTTATAAAAGCTGCTCCTCGCCAGCAGCGCCCACAGGGACAGGCTGGCCCCTGCCGTATCCTTCTTTCTCTTTGATTTCGGTCTCTCTGTTCCCATCTTTCCTCCTCCCCCCGCTTCCATCCTCCGGCAACAACCGCATCCGCCTCCCTGCGGGAATCACGCGTCCCGATTCGGCCTGCCCTCCAGCGTCCACAGCTCCTCCGCCAGGGCCTCCGCCTCCTCCCAGGAGACTCCCATCTGCTTCATGGCCTTCACCCAGGCAGAGGTTTCGCTGCGAAGCTGCTCCCGGCGGATCCGTTCTATGGTGTCCCGGTCCACATTAGTGTAGCTCTTCGCGCCGGAGCGGGACTGGAGGATGCCCTCTTCCTCCAGCATGTGGTAGGCCTTCTGTATCGTGTTGGGGTTCACGCCCAGCAGAGCGGACAGCGCCCTCCTGGAGGGCACCTCCTCCCTGTCGCCTATGGCCCCCGCGGCAATCCCCTGCCGGATGTAGCGCATGATCTGCAGGTAGACAGGGCCGCTGTCCTCTAAGACGAATCCTTCAAATGATATCATTTCCCACGCTCCAAACCGTATCAGTCATATAATACAGTTCCCATAACCGTATTATATGACTGATACGGTTTTCTGTCAAGCATCATTTTCCACAGACAGCCGTCCATGGCATTCAGAGGAATAAAAATGCCCCTGCAAAGACAAATAAATCCTTTACACCATAAACGCCAATTGCTATAATAAAAGTGTCACAATGCCAACTGCATTTTCAGAAAGTAGGTGATCATATGCCTGGTGAAAAAGAACTGAACTGCAATTTGTTCGACCAACTTAGCATATTGGAAAGAATCGAAGCCGTGACAGATGATGAAAAGGCGTTAAAACAGATTGCCATGGAGCGCAGACAGATTGAGCGTAAGCTTTACCAGCAGCCCCCTCTGACACAGCCGTTGCCTCCGCAACAGCAATAACGGAGAACTTACAGCGGGAAATATTGCATTTCCCGCTATAATGTTGTATAGTGTGTAAAGGCAAAAAACAACCTGACAATACATAGCAAAACGGAGGATTCCCATTCATGAAAGAAAAAGTAGTATTGGCCTATTCCGGCGGCCTTGACACCACCGCCATCATTCCCTGGCTGAAGGAGAATTTCGACTATGAAGTCGTCTGCGTCTGCGTGGACTGCGGGCAGGCGGAGGAGCTGGACGGACTGGAGGAGAGGGCTTTGGCCTGCGGCGCTTCCAAGCTCTACATCGAGAATGTCATCGATGAGTTCTGCGATGAGTATGTGGTGCCCTGCGTACAGGCAGGCGCCGTCTATGAGAACAAGTACCTCCTGGGCACTTCCATGGCCAGGCCCCTGATCGCCAAGAAGCTGGTGGAGGTGGCCAGGAAAGAGGGCGCTACCGCCATCTGCCACGGCGCTACCGGCAAGGGCAACGACCAGATCCGCTTCGAATTGGGGATAAAGGCCCTGGCCCCGGACATCAAGATCATCGCTGCATGGAGGAACGATAAGTGGAATATGGATTCCCGTGAATCCGAGATCGAATACTGCAAGGCCCACGGCATCCACCTGCCCTTCTCCGCGGATTCCTCCTACAGCCGCGACCGCAATATCTGGCACATCAGCCATGAGGGACTGGAGCTGGAGGATCCCGCCAATGAGCCCAACTTCCAGCATCTGCTGGTGCTGGGCGTGACCCCCGAGAAGGCTCCCGAGGAGGGCGAGTACGTGACCATGACCTTCGAGAAGGGCGTCCCCACTTCCCTGAACGGGGAGAAGATGAAAGTCTCCGACATCATCGGCAGGCTCAATGAGCTGGGCGGCAAGCATGGCATCGGCATCATCGACATCGTGGAGAACCGCGTGGTGGGCATGAAGTCCCGTGGCGTGTACGAGACCCCCGGCGGCACCATCCTCATGGAGGCCCACCAGCAGCTGGAGGAGCTGATCCTGGACCGGGACACCTACGCCATGAAGAAGGAGATGGGCGGCCGCTTCGCCAGCCTGGTCTATGAAGGGAAATGGTTCACCCCCCTGCGCCTGGCCGAGCAGGCCTTCATCGAGGAGACCCAGAAGTACGTCACCGGCGAGGTGAAGTTCAAGCTCTACAAGGGCAACATCATCAAGGCCGGGACCACCTCCCCCTACAGCCTGTACAATGAGAGCATCGCCTCCTTCACCACCGGCGACCTGTACGACCATCACGACGCGGAGGGCTTCATCAACCTCTTCGGCCTGTCCTGCAAGGTGAGGGCCATGAAGATGGCGGAGCAGGGTGTGGACAAGCTGTTCTAAGGCGTCTCCTTTTTCGTCATATCGATATCGTCTCCCCCTGTCGCGCCTCCGGGCCCGGCAGGGGATTTTTTTGAAAAAAAATTTTTCCATGAAACTTTTCTCGCATACGCTCTATCTAATCTTTCAAAGGGCTGAGGAACCGTTCAGGAACAATCCGCGAACGGCTCCTTTGAGAAAGGAGGGAAAAGCCATGAGCCTATTTTCACAGAAACGGGAGAATGCCAACAGGGAGCTGGTGGAGCAGATACTTCTGGAACGGTACAACCAATATTATCGGCTGGCTTACCGTTATGCCCACAATGAAGCCGATGCTTTCGACATCGTACAGAACGGCGCTTACAAGGCCATAAGGAGCAGCCACACCCTGAAAGAGCCGCAGTACGCCCAGACCTGGGTCTACCGCATCATGCTGAACGAATGCTTCCAGCATCTGAAGCGCCCCAGCGACTCTTCCTACGAAGACATGCTGGATAAGTACGGGCTGGAGGGAAAGGCCGCCGAGGATTGCTACGCGGACGTGGATCTGCAGAACGCCCTGGATACGCTGACAGAAAAAGACCGCTGCGTAGTCATCCTGAAATATTTTGAGGACATGAAGCTTTCGGAGATCGCGGACATTCTGGAAGAAAATGTGAACACGGTCAAGAGCAGGCTATACCGCGGCCTCAGGAAGCTGCAGGGGCTTCTTCTGGACGAAGCGGAAAAAGGAGGGACAGCATATGGAGCGTAATTTTCCGGACACAGAAAGCCTGGCTGGGACAGACAGCAGATTGGAAGAAAAGATGAGATCCTACAGAGACGAATATCAGAGGCCGCAGATGTCGGAACACCAGGTAGCGCAGCTGCGGCGCACCATCAGGGAGGCGAAGAATATGGACAGGAAGAACAGCAGACATACGGGCATCATCCGATTCACAGTGGCAGCCGCGGCCTCAGTCGGCATCTTCGTCACGCTGCCGAACCTCTCCTACCCCATCGCCCACGCCATGGAGCAGATTCCCCTCATCGGGCCTCTGGCCAGCGCGGTGACCTTCCGCGACTATGAGTACGAATCCGACAGGCACATGGCCGACATCTCCGTACCGGAGCTCCACCTGCCTGATATCCAGCTGGAGCAGCTCCCCCAGGACAGCGACGTACAGGAGAAGCTGGAACGCTCCACAGAGGAGATCAACGCGGAAATCCAGAAAATCACGGACGACCTGATCGCCGAGTTCGAATCCCACATGCAGGACCAGGAGGGCTATCAGAACGTGGTGGTAAAGAGCGAGGTGCTGGCCACACAGCAGGACTATTTTACCCTGAAGCTCATCTGCTACCAGGGTGCGGGCAGCGGATATCAGTGGAATTATTATTATACTATTGACTTGAACACCGGAGAGAGGTTACAATTAAAAGACCTCTTCCAGGACGGCGCAGACTATATCACCCCCATCAGCGAGAACATCAAGGAGCAGATGCAGGCCCGGATGGACGCGGACGAGAGCGTATACTACTGGCTGAACGATGACATAGAGGAGTGGAACTTCAAGGCTATCACGGATGAAACCTCTTTCTATCTGAACGAAAAGGACAATGTGGTGATCGGCTTCAACGAGGGGGATGTGGCTCCCATGTACATGGGCACGGTGGAATTTGAAATCCCCGCAGAGGTGGTGGCCCATATCCGAAGATAAACGACAGGGCGATAATCCGGAAACGGCAGAAAGCGAGGAGCAGAGGAACATATGAAAGAAGCATTCCTGATCATCCTGACTGGCTACCTTTTTATCATCAACATCATCGGTTTCGCCCTCATGGGCATAGACAAAAAAAGAGCCGTCCGAGGTGCCTGGCGCATCTCGGAGGCTTCTTTGTTCCTCACCGCGTTCCTGGGCGGCGCTTTGGGCTGTACCCTGGGCATGCGGCGTTTCCGCCATAAGACAAAGCACTGGTACTTCAAATACGGCATGCCCGCCATTTTCGCGGCACAGGCCTTCCTGGCCCTGTTCCTCTGTCGCAGCCTGAACTAATCCCGCCGGACGCCGCCCTCTGTGCGGACCGGCCCAGACGGCAGCCTCATGCAAAATGGCGCTGGAAGCCTCCGGCCTCTCAGGTGGTCACGATGACCCCGCCGTCATTGGCGTACATGCTGCTGACGCCCCTGGTGTCCATGATGATGCAGTCCTTGAAGCCCGCCTTTTCCAGAATCATCCGCTTCACCTGCTCCGCGCGCTGTGCCGCGTTGCAGTGGGTGATGATAAGCCGCCGCCCCGCCGCGTTGCCCACCTCCGAGGCCGCGAACTCCGCCATTTTGCTCAGGGCCTTTTTGATGCCGATGGTCTGGCTCTTCTGGATGATCTCCCCCTTGTCCGCGCCCATGACGGGCTTGATGTTCAGGGTGGAGGCCACCAGGGCCTTCACGCCGGAGAGCCTGCCGTTCTTCCGCAGGGTCTCCAGATTGTCCAGCACGAAGTAGGTGTGGACGCTGTCCCGGAAAGCCTCTATTTTTTCTACGATCTTCTCAAAGGAAAGGCCGCTCTCCTCCAGCTCCATGATCTTCAGCGCGATCTGGGCCTCTCCGCCGCTGGCCGACTCCGAATCCACTACGTGGATCTGCTTCCCGCCGTATTTCTCATGGTACAGGTCCTTCCCCAGCCGGGCGCTGTTGTAGCTGCCGCTTAAATGGGAGGAAAGGGTCACCGCGTACACATGATCCACATCCTCGCGGTAGCTTTCCATGAAGCGCTCCGGCGACGGACAGGAGGATTTCGGGCATTTAGGGTATTCCGCCACCTTCCGCAGGAACTCCGCCTGGTTGAAATTCTCGTCATCCAATATGTTATAGTCCCCTACCTCCAGCCCAAGGGGAACCCTCTCAAAACGCCTGTCCCAGAGGAAATCCGCAGGCAGCTCGCAGCAGCTGTCCACCACAATCTTATAGCTCATCCTGACTCCTATCAGCCGGATCCGCTTCACAGATATGAAAACTATTTTATCGGTCCCGGCTCTTCATTTTATTCAGTTTCATCTTCTCTCACATATAGTTTTCATTACTATATATAATAGCACATATTTCCGATATCTGTAAAGCATATTATCCAACTTTTTGCCATGCGATTGACCACATGCCGGATTTCTGCTATAATCCTTTTCAATACGGACTTCATTCAGGGTTCCATTGCGATTAGACCGAACGGTCGGGAGGACTTCCATGAAACAACTGCAGATCACTTCCATGAAACAATTCATGAACCATCTCCTGGTGGCGGACACCTTCGAGCCTTTCCTGCTGGAGGAGGCCGTCATCGGCACTGCCTGCACCTACCGCATAGACGGGCATGTGAACCAGGAATTCTACAGCGGGGACGAGGACGACAAGGAGAAGGATATCTACGAATTCCGCCCCTGGGGCCAGCTCAAGGGTCTGTGCTTCGACCTGATCAAGGGCAGGCGCACGCCCCTGTTCTTCCGCTTCGTGCTGCATCTGATGCCCCACAAGGCGGCTGCCCTGCTGGAAAAGGAGAACTGCGATGTGCCGCCCGACCAGGTGAAGGCCCTGGTGCTGAACATCCGCTATGACGGCGCGAAGGCCACCCTCACCACAGGCACTGCCCTGCGCACCTTCCATCTGTCCAAGATGCCGGATGCCATCTGGGACAAGGCGCTGGGCAGATACCTGGACGGCAAGGGCATCGCCTATGAGGAGCTCGACTGACAAAAGCCATGCGGGCATTCAATGCTTCATCTTCGACTTGAATACCAGACTGGCCAGATAGCCGAATATCAGCGCAGCGGAAGTCCCCACCGCCCCGGCCTTGAAGCCTCCTGCGAACACGCCCAGCAGCCCCTGTTCGTCCACCGCCTCCTTCACGCCCTTCATCAGCACGTTCCCAAAGCCCAGCAGGGGGACGCTGGCCCCGGCCCCGGCGAATTCCTGAAAGGGCTCATACCATCCCAGGAACCCAATCACGGCTCCCGCCACCACCAGCAGCACCATGATGCGCCCGGGCATCAGCTTGGTCTTCTCCATCAGGATCTGCACCAGCGCGCATATCAGGCCCCCCACCCAAAAGGCATTCACATAATCCATCATAAATCCACTCCTGTTCCGCAGACAGTCCCCCCGGGGCGGCTGCCCGCTTGTTTTGTTTCCTGTAAACAAGTATCTGTCATTTCGATGGAAATTATGTATGTTTACGGGGCACGCATGTCCTCAATCAAATACCCCGCTGCAAGCAACGGGGTATCAAGCTTGCAACGCTGCAGAGCAGCGGGGTATTTGACCCTCGCGGCATTCGCCAACTGGCCGTGCAAGCACGGCCGCTTGGCTCATTGCTCGCGGAAATAAAAAAGCCACCGGCAACCAGTGGCTCATCTTTTGGAGATTGTAAGCGCCGGATCCATGTCCGTCACAGCAGGGACGCAATCTTGCGGACCACGTCCCGAATCCATATGTGGTGGCAGTCCACCACCTCATGGGCATATTTCTCGTAGAGCGGCACCCGCTCCGCGTACAGGTCGGCCAGGGTCTGGCCAGGCCTCAGGGTCACCCCTCTGGCATTCAGGTCCCCCAGCCGCTCCGCCACCTCCGCCAGAGGCAGCTTCAGATAGACCACGGTGCCGATTTCCCGCAGATGCTCCATGGCCCGGGGGCCGTAGATCACGCTCCCGCCTGTGGCGATGACGCTCTTCCTGGGGTTCAGGGAGGCGTTCTCCTCCTCCTCGATCCGCCAGAATCCCTCCACTCCATGCTCCTCTATCAGCTCATGGAGCAGCCTGTCATATTTCTCCTGGATCACCAGATCGGAATCCACGAAGCGGTATCCCAGCCGTTTGGCCAGCACCACGCCCACGGTGCTCTTCCCCGCCCCGGGCATTCCGATCAGCACGATATTGTCCTTCATCCGTTGACTACGGCAATGACTTCAACTTCGCAGAGGACATTCTTGGGCAGGGTCTTCACGGCGACGCAGCTCCTAGCCGGCTTCTCTGTGAAATACCTGGCATACACTTCGTTGAACGCAGCGAAATCGCCCATATCCGCCAGGAAGCAGCTCGTCTTGACTACATTCGTATAGTCCGTCCCCGCCTCCGCGAGCAGCGCGCCCACGTTCTTCATCACCAGCTCCGCCTGGGCGGTGATGTCCTCGCCCTCCACATTTCCTGTGGCGGGGTTGATGGGGATCTGGCCTGACGCGAACAGCATGCCGTTTGCGATGATGCCCTGGGAATAAGGCCCGATTGCCGCGGGCGCCTTGTCTGTCGAAATCTTCTTTAACATGATTGTTTCCTCCGTTTTTCTCGTCTGCTCCGGGCCGGGCCGCCTTTACGGCCGGGCCTTAGCGCTCCTCTATCTCCGGCTCGTCGAACTGGGCCGTCACATAGAAGCCCCTGGCGTTCTCCACCACGTCCACCACGATGCCCTCCCTGCTTTTCAAGCGATAGCGGAAGGGGATGTTGGCGGACATGGCCAGCGCCGGGTCTATCACATAGTAATAGTTGCTGGGAAGCAGGCCTTCCGTGACGGTAATCCGCTGTCCGGGCTCCAGGAGCCCTTTCCGCTCCATTTTGAATTCCATGTTGCGCAGAATGCCCACCTCCCCTCTTTTCTCTGTGCTCCCTCTCCTCCTCTGCCCGGAATCCTCCGGTACAAAAGCCTAAGGGCCTGGCTCAGTTCTCCCCGGGAGCCTCCTGGGCCTCTGCGCAGCAGCATCCGGCCTTGGGCGCCGCGGACTCCGCTGCCTCGCCGCCTGCCTCCTGGGCCTGCGCCGCCTCTGCCTCCTGGGAAGCCTCGCTGAAATCCGCATCGATGATTTCTTCGTCTTCCTTTACGGGCTCCGTGCTGGTGACTACGATCGGCGTACCGCACTTGTCGCAGAATTTGCTGGTCTTCGGCACTTCCGCGCCGCATCCCGGGCAGGTGTTGACGTTCTTCAATGCCTTGATCCTCTCGGTGCTGGCCTCGATTTCCGCCTTGATGTCGGCAGCCTTGGCAGCCCACTCCGCCACGGACTCATCCTCGGACAGAAGGCCGTTCTCCAGCACATATTTCCCCACTTCCGTATAGATGTTCTTCATGCTCTGGTTCGACGAGCCGATCTCCACGTTGAGCTTGGCGATCTCCGCCACCTCTTTGCTCTTGGAAATCGTGTTCTGCGCCGCCTGATTCAGTTTCTCTCTCCAACTTGCCATACTGCTCTACCTCTTTTCTTGTTTATTATATGTATGCAATTTCAAGCTGTAAGTCTCCCTGCTTTTTCTTCATTATATAGTTTCGCCTATTCCTTGTCAACAGACAAAACGGGAGTTCAACAGTTGAATAAAGGGAAAATCGCCACAGGCCGCATAAAG
>NZ_CAPDXS010000036.1:0-37429 GCF_948601915.1 uncultured Acetatifactor sp.
AAGTGTCCTTCGGACACTTTGGTATTTGACCCTCGCGGCATTCGTCAAATGTGCATGCAAGCACGGCCGCTTGACGCATTGCTCGCGGGAATAAAGACGCCCGGGCGGCGGAAAGCGCTGTCCGCCAAACCCGTTCCGTCCCGGTTCCGGAGCCAAAGCCCCACAGCCTCCGGAACAGAGAGCCTTACCGGGCGGCGCCGGATTCCACACACAACGCCGCCACTGCCGGCATCCACATCCACACGGAGGTATCCCATGACATATGAACGCCCGTCCCACCCTTACAGACAGTTCCCCACCATCCCCGTCACCGGCTATGACGGCGCTGTAGCCCCAGGCAGAGACGCCATCCAGGCGCGCCTCTCCTCTCTGATCCATCCGACAGAAAATAACGACAGAATTGTAATCATCGCAGAGGCCTATCCCGGCGTGGACCAGGAAGAACTGCGGGCCCTCTTCTCCCCGCTGGAGCCCACAGCCACCATCCACAGCGATGACCTGGCCCTGGCCCCGGAGGCCATCGATGCCCAGATCCGGCGCGACCTGACGGACGACCCGGTCTTCGCCGTCATGACCACCAGGCGGCTGGAGGAATTCTTCCCGCCGGAGAACCTGGACGCCGCCCGCCGCCAGATAGATGCCGTGGATTCCGGCATCGTGCTGGTATACGGGGTGGGCGCGTCCCTGGTCTGCCGGGGCGACATCCTGGTTCTGGCGGACATCACCCGCTGGGAGATCCAGCTCCGCTACCGCCGGGGGCTCTCCAACTGGCGGACTGCCAGGACCTCCCTCCCCCGGAACGAGAAATACAAAAGAGGCTATTTCGCCGAATGGCGCTGGGCAGACCGGGTGAAGGACGGCCTCCTTCCCCGGATGGACTTCTATCTGGACATGACCACGGAAGGCGCCCCCGCCATGGTCTCGGGGGAGGCTTACCGGGCAGCCCTCGCACAGGCAGCCGGGCAGCCCTTCCGCATGGTGCCCTACTTCGACCCCGGCGTATGGGGCGGGGACTGGATGGCGGCCCGCTTCGGTCTGCCGGAGAACGGCAGCAACTACGCCTGGAGCTTCGACGGCGTGCCGGAGGAGAACAGCCTCCTTCTGGATTTCGGCGGACAACTCCTCCAGACCCCCGCGCTGAACCTGGTCCATTCCCATCCGAAGGAGCTGCTGGGGGACAGGGTACACGCCCGCTTCGGCCGGGAATTCCCCATCCGCTTCGACATGCTGGACACCATGAACGGCCAGAACCTGTCCCTCCAGGTGCATCCCCTGACGGAATATATCCAACAGCATTTCAACATGCACTACACCCAGGACGAGAGCTACTACCTGCTGGACGCCCAGGGCGAGGACCCCTGCGTCTATCTGGGGATTCGGACAGGCACCGACCCGGAGGAGATGTGCCGGGCCCTGGAGGAAGCCCAGAGCGGCGGCGCGGCCTTCCCCGCGGAAAGGTTCGTCAACCGCATCCCCGTGAAGAAGCACGACCATGTGCTGATCCCCGCCGGAACGGTGCACTGCTCCGGCGCGGATACCATGGTGCTGGAAATCAGCGCCACCCCCTATATCTTCACCTTCAAGCTCTGGGACTGGGGGCGGCTGGACCTGGACGGCAGGCCCCGCCCCATCCACCTGGAGCACGGTATGGCCAACATTCAATGGGAGAGGGATACCGAGTGGGTAAGAGAGAATCTGATAAACGCAATTACGATAATACATGAAGATGAAAACGGGACTGTGGAGCGCACCGGGCTGCACCTGCGGGAATTCCTGGACACCTACCGCGTCAGCACGAAAAAAGAGCTGCCGATCCGCCGAAACGGCAGCGTCCATGTCATCAATCTGGTGGAGGGCTCCCATGCCCTGCTCTTAAGCCAATCGGAGAACTTCCCGCCCTTCGCGCTCCACTACGCGGAGACCTGCATCGTGCCAGAGGCCGCCGGGGCGTACCGCATCCTCTCCCCGGAGGGGGAGCCAATCCGGGCGGTGATCGCCTGCGTGCGGGGCTAAAGGCCGCGGATGCCGCCCAACAGGCAGTCGTTCGGCATATCGCAGCTCCGGATACGTTCTGTCGGCAAGGCCCGGAGGGCTCAGCCCTCCAGGTCCATCTCCTCCTGGACGTACACGGTCTCCTCGATCAGGCCGATCCCCATGAATACAGCCCATATGTAAGGCGCGCCGTAGAGGTTCAGGGTCTTGGGCCCCACGATCTTCCTCGGCGCATCCTCGCCTGTCTGATCCTGTATCAGCTTCTCATAGGCCTTCTCGAAGGTGCTCCTGGTGATGGAGCGCTCCCGCCTGTCAGTGAACAGCTCCCCTCCCTTGATGGTATAGGTAAAAGGAAGGCCTTTCTTGGTGAGAAATTGTTTTCCCTCGTGCGCCTGTATGGCATCCCACAGGCCAGGGACGGTTATCTTTGATGTATTGAGCTTCATATGCCTCCTTGCGCCGCTTCCCGCGGCCGTCGGACCGTAAGCTGTCCCGGATCCGTTCTGGTCCTATTTATCGTACCCGATATGGCATACATTGTCAATGACAAATACGGCCTTTTGGGGGGACAGGCCGGGATTCCATTGCGCGGAGCCCCCAGCGGCTTTCAATGGGGCACTAGGCCTCCTCCCGCTTCCTGCGCAGGATTTCCGTATTCCGCTCCACCTCCCGCTTCGTCAGGGGATAGGCGAACCATATGATCAGGAACACCACCAGATAGCTGACCCCCGGCACCAGAGTGGCCACCGTGTAGATCCGCTCCGATACCGCCTGGGTCTGGGACGGGGCCTCCGACACATAGCCGATGGCAGTCAGCACGAACCCGCCCAGGCCCCCCGCCAGGGCCTGCCCCACCTTCCTGGCAAAGGAGTACACCGCGTAGACCGTGCCGTCCTCCCGCCTGCCGGTGGCGATTTCCTGGTAGTCGATGATATCCGTGATGAAGGCCCAGATGACCATATTGAAGAGCCCCGCCCCAAGAGTGCCCAAAAACAGCAATCCCATGAACAGCGGGATGCTCTTCACCCGCAGAAGGTACAGCAGCAGGTACACCGCCCCCGCCACCAGCATCCCCACGGCCCCGGCCTCCTTCTTGCCGAATTTCAGCACAATGGCGGAGATGAAGGGGGCCAGCAGCAGCGTGCCGCCGATTCCCACCACATTGGCCACGGACAGCGCTTTCGCATTCCTGAAATAGTCCAGGAACAGGTAATTGTTCATGGCCTGCCCAAGCAGCGTGGCCAGCAGCAGCACCAAAGCGGCGCACACCAGCGCCAGCAGGGGCCTGTTGCGCCCAAGGCCTTTGAGCATGTCCAGGAAGCCCTCCCCGGCGCCTTCCTTTTTTTCAAAGACCACCCGTTCCCGGCACAGCGTGTAGCAGAGCACATAGCAGACGATGGCCAGCACGCCGAACACGATTGCGGTCAGCGTAAAGCGCACGGGCAGCACAATCTGATTCCCGGCCTCGTCCGTCCTGTATACGATCAGCGGCACCAGCACCCCGATGGCCAGTCCCGCCAGGCTTGCGCCGATGCTGCGGAAGGTGGAGAGGGCGGCCCTGTCCTTCACGTCCGGGCTGATCACAGAGGCCATGGAGCCGTAGGGGATGTTGATGGCCGTATAGCAGAAACTGCTCCACAGCAGGTACGTGAGTGTCACATACACCAGCTTCGCCCCATAGGGCCAGTCCCTCACGAAATACAGGTACATGACGGTGCTGGCCAGGGCCACAGGAACACACATGCGCCTGATCCACGACCGGAACCTGCCGTCTCTTGCCGGCCGCATATGGTCTACGATACGCCCCATGGTCACATCCGTAAAAGCGTCTACGAACCTGGCCCCCAGAAACAGCAGCCCCACGGCGAAGCCGCTCAGCCCCAGCACCTTGGTATAGAATACCATCAGGTAGCTGCTGGCGAATATGAAGCTGAAATCATTGCCGAAATCCCCGAACATGTACCCTATCTTGTCCCGAATCCCGAAAGGGCGCCCGCCGCTCCTGTCTTCCTTCACATTTCCGTTCCCATCCACTGTCTTTGCCATGTGAACCTCCACCTCTGCATAGTCATCTGTGTCTTATGTCGCGCAATGGAGTTATTGTCCCACATCGGGGAAAATTTATTCAAAACTTTACTTTTACCCGGAAATGTATTATACTGTAGACCGCCAGGATTTACAGTGGCGTCTTCGGGAAAGTACCTGGCTGGCGGTCTACAGTCGGGTTGCACTGCAAATTTAATCGGTGTGCAGTATTATACTGTAGACCGCCAGGATTTACAGTGGCGTCTTCGGGAAAGTACCTGGCTGGCGGTCTACAGTCGGGTTGCACTGCAAATTTAATCGGTGTGCAGTATTATACTGTAGACCGCCAGGATTTACAGTGGCGTCTTCGGGAAAGTACTTGGCTGGCGGTCTGCAGTCGGGTTGCACTGCAAATTTAACCGGTGTGCAGTATATATTTGAGACAGTCGATATCAGGGTTTTATTTCGAAAAGAAAATGGAGGGAAGCGCTTCACATGGCCATACTTACCGTATTTTTCCAGATGCTTTCACTGCTAATCATGATCGGGGCCGGATGGTTCATGGCCAGGAAGGGGATGATGGACGAGCACACCAACACCCAGATGTCCAAAATGATCGTGAACGTGTTCAATCCCATGCTGATGATCTCCAGCGCGGCCGGCTCCGTGGGGCTGATTCCCTTGAGCACGATCGTTTTGGTGGGGCTGATCGCCATCGGCATGTTCGCCATCCTGATCGCGGCGGGCATGATCCTGTCCCCTCTGTTCGAGAGGCAGCCCGACCAGAAAAAGATTTTCCAGATGATGTTCGTCTTCTCTAACCTGGGGTTCATCGGCATACCGGTGGTGGGCAGCATACTGGGGACCCAGTACGTGGTCTATGTCACCGAGTTCCTGCTGCTGTACACCATCGTGTTCTATACCTACGGGGTGGCGCTGATGGACGGGAAGTTCTCCCTGTCCTCCCTGAAAGCCATGGTGAATCCGGGGCTGATATCCGGCCTGGCCGCCGTCCTCATCATCGTGCTGAACATCCCCCTCCCGGGCTTCCTCATGACAGCGGTGACCTATCTGGGGAACGTGACCTCCCCCATGGCGCTGGTTGCCGTGGGCTTCGCCCTGGCCCACACGGACCCGAAGCGCATCTTCTGCCAGCCGAAGCTCTATGTCTTCTCCGTGGTGAAGCTCCTGGCGCTGCCCCTTCTGATGCTGCCCCTGGTGAGGCTGGCCACGGACGATGCTGCCCTGCTCTCCGTGTGCATGGTCATGTTCGGCATGCCCATCGGCAACATGCCCCTGATCCTGGGGAACCAGAAGGGCATTGATGGCAGCACCTGCAGCGCTGCCATCATCCTGACTACGATTCTATGCGTGTTCACCATCCCCGTATTGCTTGCACTGGTCGGATGACAGGCCGGGAGCTGCGGCCCCGGCATACTGCCCGCTTCCCGCGCGGCCCCGGCCTACTCCCAGACCGCGGAATCCCGGCGTTTCAGGATTCCCCGGGCCCTCAGCCCTCCGCCATCTTCTGCCGGATCCAGGACAGGATGATGTCTATCCCCGCGGGCCCTCCGTCCACGTTCCGGAAGCCGTTGACGATGATGTCCGCGTTCCACTTGGAGGACTCCACATACTGCCGCTGCCTGGGCTGGACGGCCTGGACATATCTGTCCATGATGTCGTCCAGGTCGTAGCCGTAGTTCAGGTTCCGGGAGATGCGCCGCCTCAGCCTCTCGTCCTGGTCGCAGTCCACGAACACCTTCAGGTCAAGCAATGGCGCCATGGCCTGGTCCCAGAGGATGAACATCCCCTCTATCAGGACTACATCCACGTCTTCCGCCTCCCTGACAGCCGCCACGTCCGCGTGGAGCCTGTCCAGGTCCATCGTATTCGGATGGTTGTCGTCCCGGTAGGTCCTGCCGTCCAGAATGCCTACGATTTCCGGGCGCTCCGAGGGCTCTCTGAAATACTTGTCCATATGGAAAACCTTGACCCTGTAGCCCTCCAGCCGCTCCTCCAGCCTGTCGCTCAAAGTGGACTTGCCGCTGGCGCTGCAGCCCCCTATCCCCACTATGTATGCCTGCTTCATCCGTATACCTCCTTTGCCTGCACTGATTACAGTCTAACACGGGCGGCGCAATTATACAATCCTTATTCTTCCCTGCCGCTGCCTCCCGGGCATAAAAAAGCCCGGCATGGACAGACATACGCCTCTCCATGCCGGTATGGCAATCGCTTCTGTTCGTTTACGCCTTCTCGATGGCGATAGTGGCTTTCTCGCCGTTCACGTTCCATTCCTTCGCCACCGCGAAATCTTTCCCCTCCGTCAGCTCCTCGGCCAGCACCTTGCCCGAGATGGAATCCGCGTTCCTGGCAGCGATCGCTGCCAGCTTCCCGTTTCCGTTCACGGACACCCTGATGTGGTCCATGACCTGGAAGCCCGCGTCCTTGCGCATGGTCTGGATCTTGCTGATCAGCTCGTAGACGAAGCCCTCCTCGATCAGCTCCTCCGTCAGGTTGGTGTCCAGCACCACGGTCATCCTGCCGTTCTCCTGGGACACGTAGCCCGGCTTCTGGGTCATGTCGATCAGCAGGTCGTCCTTGGTCAGCTCCACGGCCGCTCCGTTCACCTCAAAGGCGAGCTTTCCGCTTGCATCCAGCTCATCCATGGCGGCATTGCCGTCCAGCGCCGCCAGCGTCTTCTGGATCCCGCCCAGCTGCTTGCCGTATTTGGGCCCTACCGTGCGGAGCTGGGGCTTGAAGGTGTAGGTGGTGTAATCCCGCACATCTTCCGTGTAGACCACTTCCTTCACGTTCAGCTCGTCCCGGATGATGGCGGTGCAGAAGCCGTCCAGGCCCTGGGCCGTCCCCACTGTCCCCGTGGCATCCTGTCCTCCCTCTGCCGATATGCCGGCCGCCGCGCCTGCTGCGCCTTCTCCCGATGCGGACCTGCCCTCCGAATCGGTCTGCCCTGCCCCCATCTTCACGTACATCCTGCTGATGGGCTGGCGGTTCTTGATTGCGGCGGCATTGCGGCAGGCCCGGCCCAGCACCACGGCCTCCAGCACCTCCTCCATGTCCGCCTCCAGCTTTTTATCTATAAAACACTCTTTTACTGTCGGGAAATCGCACAGGTGGATGCTCTCCGGCGCGCTTCCGTCGGTGCTGCACACCAAATTCCGGTAGATTTCCTCCGTCATGAAGGGAATCATGGGAGCCGCTGCCTTGCACACCGTCACCAACGCCGTGTGCAGGGTCATATAGGCGTTGATCTTGTCCTGCTCCATGCCCTTTGCCCAGAAGCGCTCACGGCTGCGGCGCACGTACCAGTTGCTCATCTCCTCCACGAAGTCCTGCAGGGCCTTGGCGGCCTCGGGGATACGGTATTTGTCCAAATCCGCGTCCACCTGTCCCACCACGGTGTTCAGCCTGGACAGGAGCCACTTGTCCATCACGGGCAGTTTTTCGTATTCCAGGGTATGTTTTGACGCATCGAACCCATCGATATTGGCATACAGCACGAAGAAGGTATAGGTGTTCCAGAGCTTATCCAGGAACTTGTGCTGTCCCTCCAGCACGGTCTTGCCGGAGAAGCGCTTGGGCAGCCAGGGGGCGGCGCTGGTGTAGAAATACCACCGGATGGCGTCCGCGCCGTACTCTTCCAGGGCCTGGAAGGGATCCACCACATTCCCCTTGGACTTGCTCATCTTCTGGCCGTCCTCGTCCGCCACCAGGCCCAGCACGATGACATTCTCGTAGGGGGCCTTATTGAAGAGCAGAGTGGACTCCGCCAGCAGGGAGTAGAACCATCCCCTGGTCTGGTCCACGGCCTCGGAGATGAAGTCGGCCGGGAACTGCTGTTCGAACAAGTCTTTATTCTCAAAAGGATAATGATGCTGGGCAAAGGGCATGGCCCCGGAGTCGAACCAGCAGTCGATGACCTCCGGCACCCGCTTCATGGTCTTCCCGCACTTGGGGCAGGGGAAGGTCACCTCGTCGATATAAGGGCGGTGCAGCTCGACGTCCTTAGTCCTCTCATCCCCGGTGAGGGCGGCAAGCTGATCCCTGCTGCCCACGGATTCCATATGCCCGCACTGGCACTCCCAGATATTCAGGGGCGTGCCCCAGTAGCGGTTCCTGGAGATGCCCCAGTCCTGGATGTTCTCCAGCCAGTTGCCGAAGCGCCCCTCGCCGATGGTGGGCGGGATCCAGTTGATGGTCTTGTTGTTGCGCACCAGGTCGTCCTTCACGGCGGTCATCTTGATGAACCAGGACTCTCTGGCGTAGTAGATCAGGGGCGTGTCGCAGCGCCAGCAGAAGGGATAATCGTGCTCGAACTTCGGCGCGGAGAACAGCTTTCCTTCCTTATCTAAATCCTTCAGGATATCGGCATCCGCGTCCTTCACGAATTTCCCGGCGTAGGGGGTCTCCTCCGTCATATGCCCCTTGCCGTCCACGAACTGCACCAGGGGCAGACCGTACTTCCTGCCTACGTTTGCATCGTCCTCACCGAAGGCGGGGGCGATGTGCACGATGCCTGTACCGTCCGACATTGTGACATATGTGTCACAAGTGACGTAATGGGCCTTTTTGCCCTGGCGGGCGGCTTCCTCTCCGGAACAGGCGAACAGGGGCTCATACTCTTTATGCTCCAGATCCGTGCCCTTGTAGGTCTCCAGCACCTGGTAAGCCGCCGTTCCCTCTTCCGCCAGGCCTCCCAGCACAGTGTCCAGCAGGGCCTGGGCCATGTAATAGGTATAGCCGTCAGCGGCCTTCACCTTCACATAGGCCTCATCCGGGTTCACGCACAGGGCCACATTGGAGGGCAATGTCCAGGGTGTCGTAGTCCACGCCAGGAAATAGGCCTCCTCCCCCACGCATTTGAAGCGCGCCACCGCGGAGCGCTCCTTCACCGCCTTGTAGCCCTGGGCCACCTCGTGGCTGGACAGCGGGGTGCCGCAGCGGGGGCAGTAGGGCACGATTTTGAAGCCCTTGTATAAGAGCCCTTTGTCCCAGATGGTCTTCAGCGCCCACCATTCGGACTCGATATAGTCGTCATGATAGGTCACGTAAGGGGCGTCCATGTCCGCCCAGAAGCCCACGGAGCCGGAGAATTCCTCCCACATGCCCTTGTACTTCCAGACGCTCTCCTTGCATTTGTCGATGAAGGGCGCCAGGCCGTACTCCTCGATCTGCTCCTTGCCGTCCAGCCCTAAGAGCTTCTCCACCTCCAGCTCCACGGGCAGGCCATGGGTGTCCCAGCCCGCCTTCCGGGGCACCATGCATCCCTTCATGGTGCGGTATCTGGGAATCATGTCCTTGATGGTGCGGGTCTCCACATGGCCGATGTGGGGCTTGCCGTTGGCCGTGGGCGGGCCGTCGTAGAAGGTATAGACCGGACCCTCCTTCCGGCTGTCGATGGTCTTCCGGAAGATATCGTTCTCCCGCCAGAATCTTTCCACTTCTTTTTCGCGTTCTACCAGACTGACATTGGCTGAAACCTGTTTGTACATTGTCGCGTTTCCTTTCCTGGTTCTGCCTTTTGGCGATTGCCCTTTCGGGCTGTTTTTGGTTGTAGACTTTTTTGCTTTTTGGTCGTCTTCCTGTTTTCCCTGCATTGCCGCCGGGCAGACTGCCCGGCATTTCTCACGGACACCGAAAGCTTCTTCCTGCGGCAAACGGCCTGCACGGCAGACAGTGCGCCTCCCCCGGCAGGGCAGACGATTGCCTCCTACGCAAAAAGACTCCGTCCCGCAATAGGACGAAGCCTGACGCATTCGTTTCACCACCTGTTACAGCGCACGTATCCGTATGGGTTCCCTCCCCGGCGCGGTATCCCACTGCCAAGAGCTCTCCTCACGGAAATGATGCGATTTCCCGTAACGGGGGAATGCCGTGCAGGACTACTGATCCGGAACCCTCTCCCCACCGCGGCCCGCTGACCGTATTTTAAGGGAATCTGAGTCCTTGGCTTTTGTCCTGCCTGCTCGGAAGCGATCTTCACTGTCCCTCTACTTGCGCCGGTCTCGCACCCTCACCGGCTCGCTGGGGCTTTCCCGGAACAGCTACTCTCTTCGTCATGGCATTTGCTTTCTGTGACGTATGTTCTGATATACTATTATAATCTTGTGGATTTTTGTTTGTCAAGCTAAAATGTTAAAAATGCTGATTAAAAGTTACTTTTCAGTTATGGTCAGCCACCCACCGCAAAACCGGAGTCAGGCTGGAGAGGCCAGGCTTTCTGCGGAATCCGCGTCCTTGCGCTCCGGGCAGTCCGCACAGCCGTCCCTGCGGGAGGCCACGGGCGAGAAGGCGTCCTTCGCCTTGTACAGCTCCTGCTGGAACGCCCTGAAATCCGGCTCCAGAAGTTCGAAGGACAGGAAAGCGATTTTGCCGCCGGTATACTCGATCACGAATATCTTAAACGGCCTGACCAGGTAGCACACAGGCACGGCCACCAGCCCTATGCACATCACGATGAAGCAGCTGCTGACGATGGCCTGGAGCCCGAAGTAGACATGATCCACCTTCTCCACGAACAGCAGGAAGAAGCCGGCCAGCACGCTCAGCAGGATCACGAACGCGATCCCCAGCGCGAAGACGAAGCCGAACCTGGCGGTGGAAAAGCCCGAGCCGGTGACGTCCTTCACGTCAATGGTATAATCTCCCTCCCTGACCCGATAGGCGCGGCCCGTACTGTGGAAATACCTGCCCTTCACATATACGCGCTTATCCGTCAGCACGCAGAAGTGGCTCTTCATGCAGCCCTCCTCGAGAAACTTGTACAGAAAGCCCTCCCCTAAGATCGCCGCTTTCTTCTCTGTTGCATCCATAAACAGACTGTTCAATTCTCCCATACTTTAATTCCCCCTGTTTCAGAATGGCTGTGCCCGCAGATTCCGGACACATACACATTGCTCCTATATGTGCCTCACTTAGAACGCCCAGGGCGACAGAGCGCTCCGCCGCCGAGGACATTCAGGTGAGAACCAAGAACGAGGCGTCAAGCATGCGTCCACACTTTCCACCTCGTGTATTCATAAGGCTTCCAGACGGGCCAGTCTCCACACAGTAAAAGGCATTGTAATTTTACCACAAATGCGTTATAATACCATTGTGTGTATCGCAGACTCTGTCTGTATCGTGTGGTAGGTAACGCTACCAACCTTGCCACAGGAAGCGGCAACTTCCTGTGGTGGTACACCATCATTATTACGTCCTTGTATTCTCGATTACTATCTTACCATATTTTCTCATTATATACAAGTGACAAATATTTTTAAATGAAGGAAGTTTTAAAAAGAATTCCAAAATGAGCGATGCAGGAGGGAACCATGAGCGGATTAAACGGCATGAATGCCGCATCAATGCTGAAACTAATCGGCGCCAGGAATCAATTCAACCATAACCATCCAAAATTCGGGGCCTTTCTGAAATCCGTCTTTTCCAGGCAGATTGAAGAAGGGACTGTAATCGAACTGAGCGTCACCAGGCCCGGCGAGGAGCCTGTCACCACCAACATCAAGGTACAGCAGTCCGACTTAGAGCTGCTGGAGGAGCTGAAAGGACTGATGAAATGATCTATCTGTCACATTTCTCCTTCCCTGACATAGAGCGGGAGTACAGCTTCCTGATGGGGATCAAACGGACCTGCTACGACACCTTCTATCCCTTCCAGGTGCTCTCGAAGCGCGGGCTGCGGATGCTGGATTTCGAACCGGTCACGATTCTCTACGGCGGGAACGGCTCCGGCAAGACCACGGCCTTGAACATCATCGCCCAGAAGACGGGAATCGCCAGGGACTCCCCCTACAACCGCTCCAATTTCTTTGAGGATTATCTGCAGATGTGCGACTTCGAGACCCGGGAGCCGATTCCAGGCGACAGCAGGATCATCACCAGCGACGACGTGTTCGACTTCGTGCTGAACCTGAGATGCCTGAACGACGGCATCACCGGCAAGCGGGAGAAGCTGTTCGAGGAGTACCTGGAGAACAAATACGCCCACTTCCGGATGAAGTCCCTGGAAGACTACGAGCAGCTCAAGAAAGTCCACATGGCCCGCCGCAAGACCCAGTCCAGATACGTGAGGGAAAATGTCATGGACAATGTGCGGGAGCACTCCAACGGTGAGAGCGCCTTCCTCTATTTCTCGGAGAAGATCCGGGAGAACGGCCTGTACCTTCTGGACGAGCCGGAGAACAGCCTCTCCCCGTCGCGCCAGCAGGAGCTGGCGAAGTTCCTGGAGGACTCGGCCCGGTTCTTCGGGTGCCAGTTCGTCATATCCACCCACTCCCCCTTCCTGCTGGCCATGCGGGGCGCAAAGGTCTACGATATGGACGAGGATGTGGTGGACGTGAAGCGGTGGACGCAGCTCGCCGGAGTGCGGGCCTATTTCGACTTCTTCAAAAAGCATGAGGACGCGTTCCTGCAATGAGCCCGGCGGGGCCCCGGCGGACACCGCCCCTGTCCGCAAAAGAGAGCCGCTTCCCTTTCCCGCAGGAACGGGTATGGGGGTGCGGCTCTTCTGGCGCTCTATTTAGTTGTAGTTGTCGATGCAGGGCTGGAACATGCTCTTGGTCACGCCGCACAGCGGGCAGCACCAGTCATCGGGAAGGGATTCGAAAGGGGTGCCGGGAGCGATGCCGTGCTCGGGGTCGCCTTTCTCAGGGTCGTATGTATATCCGCAGGGATTGCAAAAATATTTCTGCATGGAAGTCTCCTCCTTCTATAATTATGTGAATTATGTCATGAATCTTGATTCTCAGCCGGGGCATTCGCCTTAGCCGAAGCATCTCTTCAAAAGTCCTTCGAATGCCAAGGCATCCGCTTTAACCGAAGTATCTCTTCAAAAGTCCTTCAAATGCCTTTCCGTGCCTTGCCTCATCGCGGGCCATCTCATGAACAGTGTCATGGATAGCATCCAGGCCCAACTCCTTGGCCCTCTTGGCCAGATCCGTCTTGCCTGCGGTAGCGCCGTTCTCGGCATCCACCCTCATCTCCAGGTTCTTCTTGGTGGAATCGGTCACCACCTCGCCCAGCATCTCCGCGAACTTAGCGGCATGCTCAGCCTCTTCGTAAGCAGCCTTCTCCCAGTACAGGCCGATCTCCGGATAGCCCTCTCTGTGGGCGACTCTGGCCATGGCAAGGTACATGCCCACCTCAGAGCACTCGCCCTCGAAGTTGGCGCGCAGGTCCTTCACGATGTCCTCGCGGACGCCCTGGGCAACGCCTACCACATGCTCTGCAGCCCATGTCTTATCGGCAGCCTGCGCTGTGAACTTCTCAGCGGGAGCATGGCAGATAGGGCACTCTGCGGGCGGATTGTCGCCCTCGTGAACATAACCGCATACTTGACATACATACTTCATACTGTTTATCTCCTTTTCTTTATGAAAAATATCTGGTAACCCGTGTCATGCGCCCGATTCCTCGGGCAAAGCCGTGTCCTCCGGCAGTGCTGTCCCTCTAGGCAAGTCCGTCCCTCCGGACAAGTCCGTCCCTCCGGACAAGTCCATCCCTCCGGACTTTGTGCAGCGGCCGCAGGTGCCGTAGAAATACGTCACATGCCCGGCCACATGCCCGTCGAAATGCGCCGCGGCCTTCTCCAGCACAGAGCTGATGTCATCCATCTCCAAATCCACCACGCCGCCGCACTTCTCGCACAGCAGATGATAGTGGGGCGAAGTGTCCCCGTCGAAGCGGTCCACGCCGTCTCCCAGGTTCAGCCGGCTGATCTCCCCGTCTTGGGCCAGGAGGGTGAGATTTCGGTATATCGTGCCAAGGCTGATGCTGGGGCTGCGCTGGCGGACATTCCTGTATATGACATCCGCAGTGGGATGATCCTCTCTGGTCATCAGGAACTCCTTGATGGAATCCCTCTGCCTGCTATGTTTCCTTGCAGCCATCCGACACCTCTCTTAGACACAACAATAGTAGTGATTCCTGTTTTTATTATAATGAAATCGGGATAAATGTCAAGGGAAGCTGTAAATTTTTTCCAGATTTTTAATATTTCCAGCTCAATCTCCTTGCCAATCATGCGGAATAGTGATAGACTGTATATGTTGCTTTCATTTAAACCAATATTGAGGAGGAAATGACATGAAAAAAGTAAGCAAGATGCTGGTCGTCCTGCTGGCCCTTGTCATGGCTTTGTCCATAAGCGGGTGCGGCGGCAGCGACAGCGGAAAAGACCTGGTGGGCACATGGTCCCTGGACTATGACCTGGCGGATCTCCTGGCGGGAGAGATGGGCGAAGACTTCGAGGGCTTCAGCGCTCCGCTGATGATGTCCATCTGCTTCGAGTTCAAGGAGGACAATACCTTCAGGATGTACGGCGAGCCCGAGTCCTTCAAGACCAATTACAGCGCCTGGCTGGACGAGTTCCTGGCCTTCGCCACGGAGATGATGTACACCGAGTTCTCCAATCAGGGTCTGGACAAGGACGCTGCCGACGCAGCCTTCCAGGAGTCCTATGGCAGCGGCATCACGGACTATCTGCGCGAGACCTTCGAGGCCGAGGTGAATGTGGACGACCTGCTGAACGAGATGGCTACGAGCGGCAAGTACGAGGCCAAGGGCAACAAGCTCTACATGGCCGAGGAAGGGACCGAGATCGACAAGAACGCGTATGATGTCTTCACTGTCAGCGGGGACAGCCTGAAGCTGGAGCTTCCCAGCGGGGCCGACCCCAGCCAGGGAGAGATCCTTCCCGGACTGGAGTACCCTCTGCAGTTCAAGAAGGCGAACTGATCATCTGTGAACCTTGCCGCGATTCCATATAGTGGACGGCTGGGCCCTGGGCGTAGGACTGCGGAATAGCAGCCTGCCCAGGGCTTTTTTATTGAAGGGGAACAGGGGCCAGAAATAGCTCATCCCCCCGAAGGTAGGCGTGGTGGCGGCGGACAGCAGGGTGAGTCCCAGGCAGGCCAGGAAGCCGCCCAGGCCCAGGAAGCCCGTGCCCAGGAGCAGCAGGATCCTGTAGAGCCGGACGGCGTCGGCGAACTCGGTGTCCGCCATGGACAGGGATGCCAGCAGCGTGGCAGCCGCATAGAACAGCACGTCCGCGGAGGCCCAGTTCAGGCTCACCGCCACATCCCCGATGATCAGTCCTCCCACGATGGACAGGGAGCCGGAGAATTTCCCGGAGCTTAAGGAGGAGGAATACTTGAACAGGTCCAGCAGGAATTCCACCGCCAGGATATAGAAGAACATGCGTTCTCTCGTAAGGCCGCCCCCGGAGAGCAGCCCCCAGGCCCGGGCAGTGTCCGGGAAGCAGCCCGTGACCAGCAGGAACACGGGCAGGAGCAGCAGGCTCACCGGAATGCACAGGAAGCGCACCAGCCGGAAATACGTGCCTACCGCGGGGCTCTTGTAATAATCCTCCGGGCTCTGGGTGAACTGGAAGACCGTGCAGGGCAGCACCAGCACCTGGGGCGAATTGTCCACCAATACCAGGATATGCCCCTCCGTCAGATAGCTGCAGGCCACATCCGGCCGCTCCGTCATCCGGACGCTGGGCAGCGGGTTCCACCAGCGCCTGGGCACCAGCAGCTCCTCCAGGCTTTTCGCCCCCATGGTCAGCGAGGTGACCTGCAGGGCGCCTATCCGTTCCCGGAGCATCTCCAGCAGCCCCTCGTTCACGGAGCCCCGTATATACGCAATGGCCACGTCCGTCCTGCTCTCCTCCCCCACGCAGTGCATGGAGAACACCAGCTCCGTGGAGCGCACCCGTCTGCGGATCAGGTTGGCGTTGAACAGCAATGTCTCCACGAAGCCGTCCCGGGACCCCTTGGTCACCCGCTCCAGGTCCGGCTCCGCGATGCCCCTGGCGGGATAGCTGCGGGCGTCTATCAGGATTGCCTGGGAAAAGCCGTCTATGAACAGGGCCGCCGGGCCGCTGAGCACATTCCGGAAGATGTCCTCCCAGGAACCGCACAGGGAGGTCTGGGCGTATCCCATCTTCCCGTCCATATACCGGAGGATGTCCTCCACCCTTTCGTCCTTCATATAGGAAGCGTCCTGCAGGTCCGAGAAGATCTGCTGCAGAAGCTCCGTCCTGCAGAAGCCGTTCACCCCCAGGAAGAAGGCCCTGGTCTCTCCCAGGTACAGATGCCTAGTCATCAGGTCGAAGCTCTCCTTCACCGGCAGGTTATATTCGATATGCCGTATATTTTCATCCAAGTCAACAGATAAAGCCATGGCGCTCTTCCCCTTTCGAAGACGGCACAGTCCGTCCTCTCTCAGTCTTCCCAACCGCTCCCGGCTTATTCTTGTCACAGCGAAATTCCGCAATATATATGCAGCGAATAAATCTTGTCCAAAAACCGAATAAACGGCATGGCTGGCTGTGCTATGCGGCTGGCAAGAATTCAATGCCGTTTATGTGTATATGTCCATTAATGATATCTGGGAAAATAGTAGAAAATCTATGTAGAGCGAAACAGGAAGAATTCCCATTTCGCGAAAAAGCTTGGGCTCTGGTTCCGAATCCGCCGATGTCACCAGAAGAGCTGCACCAGACCCAGCCCGATCAGCAGGGCGCCGGAAACCGGCTCTGCCACGCAGCCTGCCAGTTGGAGCCCATGGCACCCGCCAAGCCTGTTGCCGGAGGCCAAAAACAGCACGGAGCAGACAAGGGTGGCCGCTGCCGCAGGCACCAGCGCCAGGCCCGCCATGCTGGCGCTCAGGCCCGCGCTCAGGTTATTCAGGGAGAGCGTCAGGCTTAAGCCGAACACCTGGGCCAGCCGCAGACAGGGCCCGGGCCCTCCCCTGCCGCCGCAGGCGCCCGCCCCGTCCATGTCCTCCCGCTCCCCGCCGTCCGCAAGAATCCGGGGCGGGGCCGCCCGGCTGCTCCGAAACAGGGCCACCGCCCACTTGGCGATATAGTACAGCCCCAGGAGAATCAGGATCAGGCTTCCCGCATACGCGCCCACCGCCTCCGGCAGAAGGGCCGCCAGCCGATGCCCCAGCCCCACGGAGAGGCAGGTGCCCAGGAGGGTGACCAGGCTGATCGTCAGATTCTGCCAGAGCCTGATCCGCACCCCGCGCAGCCCGAAGCTGATCCCCACCAGCAGCGCGTCCAGGCTCGCCGAAATCCCAAACAGGAGAGAAGCCATAAGCATAGGGAATCTCCTGTGTCATCAAAGTCTCTATTTACTATACTCACCAGCGACGAAATTTGCCACAATGTGCTGGGTCACCCTTTTTCGCAGACGCACTCCTCTATCAGCCGCAGGATCGTCCTGATGGAGTCCATCTGCCCGCTGTCGTTCATGGCGTCCCGGAAGGTCTGCCTGGAGAAGTAGAGCTCATGCACCTTATCCACCAGCAGCTCCGTGGTCAGGTCGTCCTCGCCGATAACGATGGAAAAGCCCTGGGCCTCGAAGGATCTGGCGTTGAGCAGTTGGTCCCCCCGGCTGCTGGAGGCGGGAAGCGGGATGAGGATGTTCGGCTTCTTCAGCGCCAGCAGCTCGCAGATGGCATTGGCCCCGGCCCTGGAGATCACCACGTCCGCCATGGCGAAGAGATCCTTCAGCTCCGCCTTCACGTATTCGAACTGCCTGTAGCCCGGCGTGTTCAGGAGCAGATTGTCGACCTTGTCCTTGCCGCACAGATGCACCACCTGGAAATCCCCCAGGAGGCTGGGAAGCGCGGCCCGCACCGCCTTGTTCACATTGGCGGCCCCAAGGCTCCCGCCGATCACCATGACCACCGGGGTATTGGCGTTGAACCCGCACATGTCCAGCCCGGCCAGCTTGTTGCCCTGGGCCAGCTCCGCCCGGATCGGGGAGCCTGTCAGCACCGCCTTGTCCCCGGGCAGGAGCTTCAATGTCTCCGGGAAATTGCAGCATACCTTCCTGGCCACGGGGATGCATATCTTATTGGCCAGCCCCGGCGTCATGTCGGACTCGTGGATGATGCAGGGGATGCCCAGGGACGCCGCGGCCCGCACCACAGGGACGGCCACGAAGCCCCCCTTGGAGAAGACTACGTCCGGATGATACTTTTTCAGGAATCTCCTGGCCTCCCCGAAGCCCTTGATCACGCGGAAGGGATCCGTCAGGTTCTGGAGGTCCAGATACCGCCTGAACTTCCCCGTGGCGATACCCACGTAAGGCAGGCCGAAATCCTCCACCAGCCTCTTCTCGATGCCGTCGTAGGATCCCATATAGGTGATCTCGTACCCCGCCTCCCTCAGCGACGGAAGCAATGCAATATTGGGGGTAACGTGCCCTGCGCTGCCCCCGCCTGTCAAAACGATTTTTTTCATAAACAATGCCTTTCAACTATAGATTAAAGCATCTCCTCAAGGGCCAGCGCAAGCTGGTCAGGGCAGGAGGTGGCCTTCGCCCCGCAGCGGATGCCCTTCAGCCGGTCAATGGCCTCCTGGGGCTTCATCCCCTTTACCAGAGCGCTTACGCCCTGCAGGTTGCCGTGGCAGCCGCCGGTGAACTTTACGGAATCGATCAGGCCGTCCTTCAGTTCGATGTCAATCTCCTGCGAGCAGGTTCCGTGTGTCTTGTATTTCAGTGTATCCATCCTTTTCCTCTCCTTTGCGATTCATTATTAAGGTACATTCTAACAGATTTTTCCCTGTTCTGCAACGGATTTTTGCGCCTGGGCCGCCCCAGATGCCGCCCGGGCTCTTTTCTTGTCAGAAAAACGGATAAAAGCAGGGAAAAATGCGATGGAAAAATCTGTAAAGTTGGACAGGCCTGCGTTATACTGAAAGCATGGCAGGATCGTCTGCCAGTGGTTCCAGAGCAGAAAGGAGGCGCATTATGTTTCGCGTATTTCAGGAAGAAAAGCTGATAACGATCGCAATGTTCACCTGTCTGGGAATCAGCATCATCCTTCGGATATTTCTAGGACTGCTGTACCGGAATATGATAAAGGAGGCCGACAACATGGCCATCACGAAGAACCGCCTGCTGAGGCAGTGCAAGACAAAATTCGCCAGCTGCTACGAGATGAGCGGCGGAGTGGCAAATATCTCCGTCTTTGTGGACAAGTTCCTGGGCAGGATGGCCCTGGGGCATCTCTCCTTCGATACCCTCTACCACCTGTCCGGCCAGATGATGCTCCTGTCCGTGGTCTGCTCCGGCATAGGCGTGTGCAAGAGCATCCTCACGGGAAGGACGCTGGGGGATGTGCTGCCCTTCTACATAGCCAGCTTCTTCGGGCTATACGCCTATTTCAGCATCTCCACCGTGGTGGATGTCAGCGGGAAGAAGCGGGTGCTGAAGGTGAACCTGGTGGACTATCTGGAGAACCATCTGTCCCCCCGCATCGACGTCACCAGGCAGGATATCGAGATGCTCTACGGGGAGTCCGTCTTCGAGGAAAAGCAGGGCAGCCGCACCCCGGCCAGGGGAAGGCGGCGCAAGAACGCCCGCGGCGCCGGCCGCAGGCCGGAGCAGCGCACCCTGGAGCTGATGCCCATCGGCAACAGGCTGGCCGCAGGCGGGGAAGAGCTGGCGGAGATGGAAGCCCCCCAGCCGCCCTTCCAGCAGATGCCCCCTGTGCCGCCCCAGCCCGAGGGCGCCGCCGCGCCGGACCCTTCCGCCGTGCCGGACGACTCCGCCCTGGTCACGGAGGAGGAGCTGGAGGCGCTGCTGAAGGAGTTCCTCACCTCCTAGGCGGGCTTTCCGGATCGGCTTCCAGGAGGAAAAATTTAACTTGAAATTGCTTATACACTTTGCTACACTGGAATGGACCTGTTTCTGCCGGGACTTCCGGCGCGGCATCCTGTGGCGGCCGGTCATCGGCCGCCTTTTTGTGCGGCGGGCAGGGGGACGGTTCCCTCTGCCCTGTAGCGGATCCTCTGCCCTGCAGAGAACCCTCTGCCCTGCAGAGGAAAGACATTCTATAGAAAGGATATACGTATAAGATGAAAATCGTGATATTGGAGCGGAACAGCGTGGGCACGGACGTGTCCGTGGACTGCATGGGCCAGCTTGGCCAGGTCGCCGTTTATGACAACACTGTCACTTTGGAGGAGGTCCGGGAGCGGGTGAAGGACGCGGACATCGTCATCGCCAACAAATCCCCCCTGAACCGGGAGACCCTGGCGGACGCGCCGAACGTGAAGCTGATCTGCGAATTCGCCACGGGCTTCGACAACTGCGACCTGGACTACTGCAGCGGACGGGGCATCAAGGTGGCGAATGTGCGGGACTACTGCACGGCCATGGTGGCCCAGCACACCTTCACCCTGGCGCTTGCCTTGAGCCAGAAGCTGTTCCATTATGACCATTACGTGAAATCCGGGGCCTACAGCGCCCAGGCGCGGTTCTCCAATTTCGACCTGCCCTTCTGCGAGCTGGAGGGCAAGACCTGGGGCATCGCAGGCATGGGCAACATCGGCAGACGGGTGGCGAAGACCGCGGAGGCCTTCGGCTGCAGGGTGGTCTTCCATTCCGTCACGGGAAAAAGCGATTGCACGGAATATCCCCGGCTGGATAAGGACACACTGCTTGCAGAGAGCGATTTCCTCTCCCTCCACTGTCCCTTAAGCGACCTGTCCCGGAACTTCATCGATGGGGAAGCGCTGCGGAAGATGAAGCGCACCGCGGTGCTGATAAACGTGGCCAGAGGGCCGGTGGTGGACAACGCCGCCCTGTACCGGGCGCTGGAGGCGGGCGAGATAGCCGCCGCGGGCCTGGACGTGGTGGAGAAGGAGCCCCTGTCGCCCGACAATCCCCTGAGCCGCTTCCGGGACAGCAGCCGCCTGATCATCACCCCTCACCTGGCCTGGGCCAGCGTGGAGGCCCGCAGGCGCTGCGTGGAGGAGGCTTACCGGAACATCGCCGCTTTCCTGCAGGGAGAAGACAGGAACATCGTCAATCCCTGACGATTACCCGCGGCCATGTCAGCGGCAAGCTTCCATATGCGGCCTGTGCAGTCGGGCAGGAGAACGCCCTTCCCCACTGCCCGCCGCGCGGCCCGCAGCCGTGTCAGCCGCAGCTTTCCATATGCGGGCCTGCGCATAAAGAATGCCGGAACACTGAAATCCGGCAGTAGGAGGAACCAATGATAGAGAAATGCAAGGCACTGTACAAACAATACGAGGAGATCATCGTCTACCTGATCGTAGGCTTCCTGACCACCGTGGTGTCCTGGGCCGCGAAGTTCATCGCCAACGCCCTGCTGTTCCACAACACCATGTATCCCACCCCCTTCGAGAACACGGTGCTCAGCACCGTCAACTGGGTGACGGGCGTCATATTCGCCTTCTTCACCAACCGCAGGTTCGTGTTCAAGAGCAGGGAGCCCATGCGGAAGGAAGCGCCGAAATTCGTGCTCTCCAGGGTGGCTACATGGATTCTGGACATCGTGGTGATGCAAATCCTCACCGCCGCGGGCATCAACCTGGTGGCGGCCAGCGTAATTTCCGCCGTGCTGGTGGTCATCGCCAACTATATCTTCAGCAAGCTGTTCGTCTTCCGCAAAAAAAGGCCGGACTGAATCCGGCCCGGCATGCTTTTTCCTGTCCACAAAGGACTTCCGCTCAGGGCAGAAGTCCTTTTATCATTTCCTTCACCAATGCCGCGGAATGCTTCGCTGCCGCCGCCTCAAAGGTGGGATAGTCCATCTCGGCGCTGTCGTCCGCCTTGTCCGAGATGGCCCGGATGATGACGAAGGGAAGGCCGTTCAGGTATGCGCCGTGGGCGATGGAGGCCCCCTCCATCTCCGCGCAGTCCCCCTGGAACAGGGCGATCAGCCGCTCCTTCACCTCTTTGCTGGAGATGAACTGGTCTCCGCTGACCACCCGGCCGAACATGACACGGATGTCAGGATTGACCTTCTCGCAGGCCTCCCTGGCCAGCTCCATCATGCGCTCATCCGCCCTGAACTCCCGGAAGCCCATCTGGGGCACCTCCCCGGGCTGATAGCCGAAAATCGTGGTGTCCATGTCGTGGTGCAGGGCGTCCCGGGATATGAGGATGTCGCCGATGTCCAGCTTCGCGTTCAGGGAGCCTGCCACACCGGTATTGATCACATGGGACACCTGGAACACATCCGCCAGGATCTGTACGCACAGCGCCGCGTTCACCTTGCCGATGCCGCTGCGGACAACAACTACAGGCACGTCATCCAAAGTGCCCTCGAAGAAGTCCATCCCTGCCTTCGTCACCACCGATTTCACGGCCATTTCCTTCTTAAGCTGTTCTACTTCCAGCTCCATCGCTCCTATGATGCCAATCTTCGTCATGATAAGTCCTCCTCTTTTCCGCGCAGTCCCCTTCCGTTCCTTCTGCGCCCTCTGTCCCGATTCCCCTGGCAGGAAGCACGCGGCACTACGCCTCCGCATCCTCCCTCTGCCGCTTTGGCCGCCGCCAAATCCGCAGGGCCGTCATTCAGTCCGAATACACCAGCCTGCTGTCGTCTATTCCGCGGAGCACCTCCTCCAGGTATCTCCCGGCCAGGAAGTTCGCCATGGGCAGGTTCATGTCCAGGTAGTTGCCGCAGTCCTTCGCGGAGGCCCCGGGCACCTCGCCCCGGAAATCCCGGATGAACTCGTACATCTCTGTGATCAGGGGCAGGATGTCCCGGGAGCTGTAGTCCCCGGCCAGCAACAGGTAGAAGCCTGTGCGGCATCCCATGGGGCCGAAGTAGATGGTCTTCGGGCCGTATTCCGGGTGGTTGCGCAGGAATGTGGCCCCCAGGTGCTCGATGGTGTGCACCTCCGCCGTGTTCATCACAGGCTCCTCATTGGGGCTGGTCATGCGCAGGTCGAAGGTGGTAATCGTCTCCGTGCCTACGCTGTCCTTGCGGGACACATAGACGCCGGGTTCCAGCTTGATGTGGTCGATGGTGAAGCTCGCTATCTTTTCCATGTCAGGTGTTTCCTCTCTTTTATTGTATTTATCCGCTGATGCTCTGTTTCCTTCACTTGCCCTCGCTATGCAAAAAGTCCTCCACCTTACGGCGAAGGACTAAAAGTATTCAGTTGCAGGACGGTCATTCCTTGATTTCATCGATGTCAGTAAGATTCACGCCAGAAACATTCAACAATGCTTTTATTGTCAAATATTCTTTCTTAAGCTTTGCATATGTCTCAGTTGCGTTTTCTTTTCTCGCTGATAACATATACTCTTGAATCTTCTTGAAATCATCAAGGGCCTGTTTTGTTACTTCAATACCTGGCGGCACATAACCACCTCCCATTTGACATATTGCTTCCTGTGCTTATCTGATGCTTCCATTATAACAGCCCTTGTGCAAAGTGTAAAGCTACTTTATAGGGATGACGGCAGAATCTCTCGCATGATGACAACCAAAAAGCAGGTGATGGGAATCGAACCCACATATCCAGCTTGGAAGGCTGGTGTTCTACCACTGAACTACACCTGCATAAAAATGACCTATTCAATTCATTTCAGCCGGAACGGAACTGTCCCTCCGCCACAACACTGATTATTTTACACGGAAAAAGGCTCTTTGTCAATACCTTTGGATGATTTTTTATATTTTCCGCTTTTGAACAGCTTTCCTTCAAATATCCCCAAGCCCATGGTATCGGTAATACTGCAGCAACAGCTTCACCACGCGGCTGTAGCTCACCGCGCCGTCGGAGATGCCATGTATCTTCAGGTTGGTATTGATGAACACGTCCGCGGCCTTGTCCACCACCTCTGTGTCGATCAGGGCCTTCCCGTCGATCCGGTCCCACTCCTCCTGCACCACGAACACATTGTCCTCCCAGACCCGGGCCTCCACCTCCACCGGGGCGATCCGCTCTATAGCCTCCTCGTAGGCGGCGCGGTCCTCCCTCCTCGCCTTGTAGATGTCATTGCGCAGGTACACCAATACACTGAGATATCCCGCGTACTGGAAAAAGGCGTCCTCCGATTCCACGCAGGCCAGATAGCCGATGAAATTTGCCTCGTCCTCATAGATATATCCCCGCAGATGGGCCAGCTCATGGCACATGGTGGAGGGGAAATTCAGGATGTGCATCACATCGTTGTAATTGGCCTCCATGGAGAAGGGGAAATAGTACCCCTGCATATGCTGCTGGCACATGAAATCCGAGGCCGCCAACGCCTTGGGCCGGGGATAGTAGCCCTTGAGCCGGGGATATTCCTCCCCAAGCCGCGCCATCAGCTCCCTGGCCATGTCCTCCATGTCCAGCAGTTCCCCGTCCCTCCCCAGGCTCCCCGGATACAGCGCCATGCCGTCCTCGTCCCGCAGCATCTCCCCGCTTAAGCGGTTGCACTGCTCCGCCACCATGTTATAGACCCCGATTAGCTCCTCCAGCGCGTACACATTGTCGTCCTCGCCGAAATACTGCTCCGAAAAGGTGGAGGCGTGGTACAGGATGAAGCAGTTCAGCGTCATGACCAGGCAGACGATCAGCAATGTCCATACGAAAAACCGATAATACGCAACGCTGACCTTCCGATAGATTCCAAGCCCCGCGCCGGCAGCATGAGCAGCCTCCCTGGGTCTTCTGCACCACAGACGCCTCACTGCCAGAACACTGCCAATCCCCGCCCAACCGATGCCCAACAGCACCGCCAGCCCCAGCACCACCAGCCCGGCACCAATCATCCATTCCCCCACCGAGAAGGGGAACAGCCCGGTCAGGCGGCCATAGGTGCCCACCCAGACAGGGAAGACATGGGCGATATACCAGTCGGAAAAGGCAGCGCTGTTCCATGCCGCCACGTTCAGCAGGACCACCAGGATCCCAATCCCCAGAAATATCATCCTGCCCCTGCGAAGCCGTTTCCTTCTGTCCATTCCCTTCCCCCTGTCCTCTGATGCCGTCTACACGCTGCGTCCCCTGGCCCCTGCAGTCTGCGGGTCCGCTACCCCCTGCGGGTCCGCTGCCCCCTGTGGTTCCGTCCCTCTGCGGCTGCGCCCTGCTGCACTCCGCGGTTCCGCCCTTCTGCCCCCTGCGGGTCCTCCGAAAGAAAAAGATGAACACAGTCTCATGTTCATCTTTTCCGGGCATGGCTATTAAGCTGTTACTTTATGACGATGTCGTCCCACCCGTCGGAGGGCACGATGGAGATGTAGGTCTTCCCCGTGTTCAACTGAATCTCCTCGCTTGTCCCCTTCTTGTAGAAGGTCGTGGGAGCGGTGTCTGAACCCTTATACCAGTTCACCTCAATGGCTTTTCCGTTGGTTATGTAGTATCCGCTGCGCCCCGAGGTGTCCAGGACATTATAGACCAGATATCCGTCTCCCAGGTCGGAGAAGGTGCAGTCCTGAATCAGGAGGTTCTTGAAGGAGAGCTGGGCATTGTCATGCTGCGGGTCCAGATGGGCCTGGCCGTACTCATAATAATCGTATGTCCCGGTCTCCTCGTTGTATTTCAGCGTAGAGCCATTGTGCTTGAAGGGAAGCTGGATTTCGGTACAGTCGATCGCCCCCGCCTCGCCGGACAGGTCGATTTCCTCATTGGAGAACTGGAAGTGCTCCCCCTCATAATGCTCATTGTATTCCTTGCTGTAGTTCTTGCTGCTGAAGTTCTTCTCCAGGTCCCCCGCCAGGATATACTCCGTGAACTCAGTGGGCTTCCCGTTCTGCACGCGGGAAAAGGTGCCTGAGAAATTATCGCAGTAGGCCTTCTCGGCAATCAGGTCCATAGCGAAGTAAGGGCCGCCGTCATGGCAGAGCACGGCGTTCCACTCGCCCACCAGGTAGATGTTGGTGGAGCGGGTGCTGCGGATGCTGCCCATCTGCTGAATCTTCTCCCAGTCCTTCACAAGCACCATGAACCGTGTGATCCTGTCGTTCAGCGTGCTGTTCATGATCTCGTAGACCACATCGGCCTCCGTCAGCCCGTAATGGGGCAGCGCTATCTTCTCGTTGTCCACCATGACCGCTATGGGCCTCTGGTTCTTCAGCCCCTCGTCTATCCACTCATTCGTCAGCTCGCTCCGGTACATCCCCTCCCGGGTCTCTTCCTCCACCTCAGGTTCCGCCTCCGGCTCCTCAGTGGCCTCCGGCGAAGGCTCCGGTGTATCCTCTACGATGACGGGCGACATTGTCTCCACCGGAGCCTCGGACGTCCCCCCATCGTTTCCTCCGCAGCCAGCCAGGATGACAGCGGCCGCCATAATTGCTGCCAGTACTTTCTTTTTCATCGAAATTTCCTTTCTTTTATGTTTTTTTATGTTTTTTTCTATTTTATCCCCAAATACTGCTCTTTGTCCATTTATTCTTAAGGATTCTAAACGATTATTATGAATTTCACTCTTTATCGTCCATAAATGCACGGGAACCCGTAGCCCCTGTCTGTCCCTGATACTTTCCCCGGTAAGGATGCAGGGCCGCGGCGTCCATCTCCGCGAACACAAGCTGCCCCACCCTGCGTCCGGCCTTCAGCTCGATGGCGCAGCGGTTGGCGTTGAACAGCTCCAGCGTGATCTCTCCTTTGAACCCCGGATCCACCCAGCCCGCGTTCTGGATGAACAGCCCCATACGCCCCAGGGAGCTGCGCCCCTCCACGAAGGCCGTCAGGTTGTCGGGCAGCTCTATGTATTCCATGGTGGTGGCCAGGACGAACTGGCCGGGCAGGAGCACATAGGTATCCGTCTCCATGGTGCGGTATTGGATCTCGTTCTCCAGGTCGATGACGCCCCTGGGCAGATCCTCGATGATGCTGAACATGTTCCCCAGCCTTATGTCCACGCTGGCGGGCTGTATCTGGCCCTCCTCCAGAGGCGAGACGGACAGCGTCCCCTCCCGAAGCATCCTCATGATTGTCTTATCCGATAGTACCATCCTGTCCTCTCCTCTTCCCTCTCAGCGCGCGCCAGCCTTCAGCCTGTGCTTTCCCGCCAGAGCAGCGGCCTCTCAGCGATACCCGGCGGCGGCCAGGTTGTCATAGCTTTGCTTTAGGCAGTCGAAAGGGCTCCCCTGGCAGATGTCCTGCTCCACCAGCAGATATTCGCAGCTCGTCCCCTCCAGCGCCTTCAGGATGGCCCCGAAGTTCAGGTTCCCCTCCATCACGGGCGCCATCATGGCCCCCTCCGCGCCTACGGCCATGTCTTTCAGATGCACGCAGGGAATCCTGTCCGCCAGCAGGCCGATCCACTGGCACACGTCCGCCCCCGCCGCCTGCACCCAGTAGGTGTCCAGCGTAAAGCCCAGCTCCCGGGGCCCGAACCAGTCGCACAGGTACTCGATGATGCGCTTCTCCTGCGCCTCCCCTTCCGCCTGGATCCTGCGGAACTCGAAGTTGTGGTTGTGGTACATCAGAAGCTTCCCCGCATCCGCAATCTTCCTGGCCGGTTCCCTGAAATCCTCGGCAAAATGCGCCAGCCATTCCGGCGCGCGGTATCTGTCCGGCATGGCCCCTATGCCTATGTATCTGCATCCCATGACATCATGCTCCGCAATGAGCCTGTCCGTATCGTACAGGATGCGGTTCACGTCGCTGTGGGTCAGCACGATCTCCAGCCCGTTCTCGTCGCAGATCTCACGGATGCGCTCCGGGCGGATGTCCTTGCCCACCGCGGATATCTGCACCGTCCTGTAGCCTGTCTGCGCGATGCGCTTCATGCTCCGTGCGAAATCCTTTTCATTCTGCGTGTATGCACGTATGGTGTAGAGCTGTGCCCCTGTCTTCATATCCTCACGTCCTCCTGCTCACCATTCTCTCGATGCCCGTCTGCTGTCCCCGGGCCCGCCTTTCCAGGCTCCTGGCCGGCCTCCTGTCGAACATCCGCTGTTCTTATTGTAATCTGTCACGCCTGTGAAATCAATAGAATTTTATTGATTTTAACCCTTGACTTTTCAAAACAGACGTGATATCATACTTGAAATTTCAGATTACTGTGCTTGAAACAGACGAAAGCAGGAGAATTCATCATGTTTGCATACAATTGTGTATCTTATGTACTGATTATGCTGCCCGTGCAGATTTTTCACTTTACGGTCACGACCTGATTCCGGTGGACATCCGGAAGAGCGCATGGCCGAAAAGACGGAAAGTCTTGTTTGGCTATGCGGTAATCAGAACAGGAGCCGCTAGCGTATACTCGAAGGTGTATATGGCAGAGCGGTTCCTTTTTTATACGCGAATTTATTATACTGGAAATCTATATAAACGGCATTTAATTCCTGCCAGCCACATAGCACAGCCAGTCATGCCGTTTATCCGGTTTTGGGCAAGTGCCAGTCATGCCGTTTATCCGGTTTTGGGCAAGATTTTATCGCTACATATATACATTCACAGAGGGAGGAGAAGACATGAACACAATCAAAGCAGAGAACCTGTCGAAGACCTTTCGGGTCAGGCAGAAGGAAAAGGGCATGAAGGGGAGCCTCCAGGCAATCCTGCGCCCCAGAATCAAAGAGGTGCAGGCGGTGGACGGCATCTCCTTCTCCGTGGAGGCCGGCGAGATGCTTGCCTTCATCGGCCCCAACGGCGCGGGGAAGAGCACCACCATCAAAATGCTCACGGGCATCCTCTATCCCGACGGCGGCCGTGCCAGAGTGCTGGACATCGATCCCGCGAAGCAGCGCAGGCGCCTGGCCTATGAAATCGGCACGGTGTTCGGCCAGAAGGAGCAGCTCTGGACCCACCTGACGCCCTACGACAATTTCCGCTTCTTCGGGGCGATCTACGATTCTCCCGACAGGGAGACGGAGAGCCGCATAAGGGAGCTTGCGGACACCTTTGAGCTGGGTTCCTTCCTGAACACCCCGGTGAGGAACCTGTCCCTGGGCCAGAGAATCCGCTGCGAGATCGTGGCCTCCCTGATCCACAGGCCCAGGGTGCTGTTCCTGGACGAGCCCACCATCGGCCTGGATCCCGTGGTGAAGGAGAACATCCGGGCCCTGATCCGGCAGATGAACCGGGAGCTTGGCACCACCATCTTCCTCACCAGCCATGACGTGGGGGACATCGAGAAGCTCTGCAGGCGCATCATCATCGTGAACAGCGGCCGGATCGTGCTGGACGACTCCATGGAGCATCTGAAGAACCATTACCTGGACCGGAAGATCGTGGAGGCCAAGCTCCGGGAGGAGGCCCCCCTGCCCGCCGCGGAGGGCATCACCCTCCTGAAGCAGAAGGGCGGCCGGGTGAAGTTCCAGGTGGACACCGGGAAGCTGCGCATCAACGACGCCCTGCACATGATCGACGCGGAGAACCTGGAGGACATCAATATCTCCAATGTCCCGCTGGAAAGCATCATCACGGAAATCTATAAAGCAGAGGGGAGGGTGGATGGAATCTCATGAGAAAGAGCCTTCGCTTACGAAAATACAGGGTCATCTACCAGTCCGTGCTCATGGAGAACCTCCAGTACGCGGCCAATATCGCCATGGGCTTCATCAGCTTCGCCATTATCATCTTTGTGTTCATCCAGCTCTGGAATTACATATATTCCTCGCCGGGAGAGCTGATTGCCGGGTACGATAAGGCGCAGATGATCTGGTACGTGATGATCACGGAGACCATCTGGTTCGGCGCTCCGTCCCACGTAGTGACCAGGCAGGTGGCCGCGGACATCCGGGGCGGCAATATCGCTTACCTGATAGGCAAGCCCTATCACTACTGCCTCTACTGCCTGGCCAGGTATACGGGAGGCTGGAGCATCCAGCTGCCCATGTTCGCCCTGCTGGCTGCGGGGCTGGGAATGGTTCTGGTGGGGCCGCTGCCCCGTTTCCGCCCCCTGGCCCTGCTTGCGGCGATACCTGTGGTCATAGCGGGCATCACCATCGACGCCGTCCTGCGGCTGTGCATCAGCATGATCTCCTTCTGGATCGAGGACTCCGCTCCCTTCCAGTGGCTCTACAGCAAGCTCCTGCTGGTGGTGGGCACCCTGTTTCCGGTGGAGATATTCCCGGAGGCCCTTCAGCCCCTGGTGAAGCTCACGCCTGTCTACACGGTCTGTTACGGCCCGGCCAAGCTGATCGTGGATTTCTCCACGGAAAAGTACCTGGAAATCCTCCTGGCCCAGGCCCTGTACCTGGGGGCGGCCTGGGGGCTCATGCTCTTCCTCTACGGAAAGGGGGCGAAAAAGCTGTATGTCAACGGCGGTTAAGAATCAGCTGCGGGTATGCCTGCTGGCTGTAAAATACAATATCATGCGGGAGATGCTGAACAAAGTCACCTTCCTCACCAACATCGGCTTCATGGTCCTGAACAATGCCGCCTTCATCCTGCAATGGATGATTCTCTTCCATATAAAAGAGGACATCGGCGGCTACACCATGCGGGAGGTCATGCTGCTGTGGGGCCTGGCCGCCAGCACCTTCGGCCTGTCCAGGATCCTCTTCGCCAGAGCCTTCTCCCTGCCCGACCTGATCGTCAGCGGGAAGCTGGACTCCTACCTGGTACAGCCCAAGAACGTGCTGCTTAGCGTAATCACCTCCGCCACCAACACCTCGGCCATCGGCGACCTGCTCTACGGACTGATCCTGCTGTGCGTCTTCTGCTTCAGCCTGAAGCGGCTGTTCCTGTTCCTGCTGTTCACGGTGACAGGGGCCGTGATCCTGGCGGCCTTCGCCCTGCTGCTGGGGAGCCTGTCCTTCTGGTTCCTGCGGGCGGACGCCTTCGCCCAGCATATGGTGAACAGCTCCATCAGCTTCGCCACCTACCCGGACGGCATCTTCCACGGCGCGGCCAGGTTCCTGCTCTACCAGGTCCTCCCCGTGGGCATGGTCATCTACCGGCCGGTGCATGTGATGGTGGATTTCGATATGGGAAGCCTGGCCCGGATCCTGGCCTACACCGTCCTGATCTGCGCCCTGGCGACAACAGTGTTCTACCGTGGGCTTCGGCGGTATGCCTCCAGCAATCTTATGGAGGCAAGGATGTAAAGGCAGACAGCCGCGCATCCACATGCCATAAATTTTGCTGTAAATTTCCATGCAAATTTGTTGCAGGCGACGGCAGACAACTGGTATAATACTATCAGAAAGGTGTGTAGAGAACCGACTGGAAGTTTGGAAGAATTGGAGGATGCGAAATGCCGAATATAAAACCCATATCAGACTTGAGAAATTACACAGCGGTGGTAAATGAGGTTTCCTATGGGAACCGAGTCTATCTTACCCGCAACGGACATGGCTCCTGCGCCATTATCGACATGCAGGAATTAGATGAGCTGGATAAGCAGAAGGCCTTAAATCAGTTGCTGCTAAAGCTTCAGGAAGCCGAAAAATCAGTGATTGCTGAAGGAACCATATCCGCAGATGAATTAGAAAAAGAGCTGGGGCACAAGAATCTCATCGCAATATGATGTCGAATCCGATTACAGCTATATTTTTGTGGAACATAACTATTTCTTTTACCGCTTAACAGCCAATGAGACCATCCTTATTCTGGAAATGTTCCATGAAAAGGAAGATTTTATGCGAAAACTATTTGGAATCGTCACCACCTCGCAGGAAACGATAGACTATTGGAAAGAGTGACGATTCGCAGAAGCAAAAAACAGGCTCCCTCCCGAAAGACAGCGGAATTCCGCCCTTTCGGAAAGGAGCCTCATTTGATTAATTCACGTTCTTATATTACACCTTCATCATACTCCGCCCACAGGGTTCATGGCGGCGATCCTGTCCCAGAACGGGCAGTTGATGTCCAGGGCCGCCCCTTCCTGCCTGGGCCGCATGGAGCCGTAGTGCAGAAGCTCCAGTTCCAGCTCCTCTATCTTTGCCCCTTCATGGCAGAAGGCATCCAGGCATTCCAGCGCGTATTTCAACTGGGCCTCCAGCGCTCCCAGGCGGATGGTTATCACCTCGAAGCCCACAGCCTTGCTGGTGCTCCTCCAGAGCTTCCGCCAAGTGTCCGCCAGCGCGGGCAACTGCTCCAGGAGCCCTGCGCATCTGTCCATGCACTCCTCTGTCAGGTCGTCCCTGCCCGCGTCGTAGGCGAAGCGGATGGCGCAGCCCAGCTCCGCCTTGTCCGCCAGGAACTGTGCCAGGTTCGCGTAGTGGGCGAACATCAGGGCGTTCCCCTCGGATTTCCGCATATAGCCCCGCAGCTTTCCGGCCAGGTCCATATAGTAATCGTACAGGCCGTGGAGCTCCTCGTCCTCCCCGAAGAGGATGGCCTCCATCTGGGCCGGATCCTCCGGGTCGCGCCCTGCCGTCTTCAACGCATCCTTCAGGAAATCCTCCACATGCCTGTCGAAGAGACCGTAGAGCGGATTCTGGTACAACAGGAACTTGGAGGGATTGGCGCTGTGGAGGTTCTCCTCCGGCACGGAGGGGATTTCATCCAGCAGCCGCAGGTCGTAGAACGCCTGGCCGTCCTCCCGGCAGCACGCCCGGAAGCTGCGGAAGACTTCCTCGTTGGTGGGATCCTCATTGTAGGCATACTCGCCGAACAGCTGCATCCCGATCAGGGCGCAAAGGCTGGAGGTCTCGCCGCCATTGTCCCCCCACATGGTGGTACAGACATTGCGGATGCCCCGCTCCCTGCAGGCCCCGAGGCCTTCCCTGGTGACGCGGAAGGCCTTCCCCTGGTTGGGGGAGATGCCGTTCCAGGTCCAGATGCCCCCTGCGAAGACGATGCGGTCCGTGAGCTGCTGGTGCTTCTCCAGCAGCCTGGAGTACACCTCCTTCTCCGCGTGGTAATAGTCCCAGTATACCAGCGACAGCCCCTCCGGGATGGAGGCCCTGATCTGCTCCAGGGTCTTCTCCTCGATGGGGGACTGGTCGTAATAATCGCCGCTCTCGTTCAAAGGCCGGAAGAACATGTCGCTCCAGATCATGGGCTCCAGGTCGATTTCCCGGCACACGTCCATCACCATCTCCAGATGGTCCCGAAGAATCTCCAGAGAGGGCTTGTAGCCGTTCTTCGCCAGGTACATGCCGCTTCCCAGCCCCCAGGCCTCGTCCATGCCCAGATGGATCCTGGAGGAACGGAAGGGCGCGGTGGCTGCCTTCAGGATGCTCCGCAGGAACTCCCTCGTCTCCGGCGCGCCTACCAGCAGCACGTTCTCCGTATCCCTTATAGGGAACGCCACCGGCCAGCGCAGGTACTTCTCCAGATGCCCCAGCGTCTGGATGCAGGGAATCAGCTCGATTCCGTAATCCGCCGCGTAGGCGTCCATCCGGGACAGCTCCTCCTGGGTGTACCTGCCCCTCATGTACCCGAAGTAGGGCAGCTCCTCCACCTCATAAGTATCTTCCATATATAAGAAGATATAGGTGTACCCCATCAACGCCAGCTTCCTCATGAAGCCCTGGAAGCCCTCCACGGATATCACATTGTTCCGGGAAAGGTCGAACATGGCCCCCAGCTCATCGAAATATTTGACCGTCTTCTCCTCAAAGGCTTCCGGCAGCCGCCCCAGCAGCCGCCCCAACTGACGGAAGAACAGCGTCCTGGATTCGAAGCGGATGCAGGCGCTCTGCCCGTCGCAGCTCACCAGATTCTCCGCCCCGCTTTCCGCCTTTACCGGAAAGCCTCCCTCGTCCTTGCCGCACAGCCTGAAATATCCGTCCCCCTCCAGCCCCTTCAGAGCCGGAACCAAGCCCTCGATGTCACCGTAAAAATAAAGCTTTGGAATTCCCATATCTGACAACCTCCTTATCTCAGCGCCGCGCATTGCAGGCCGCCTGCAGCTGCCCGTTGCGGCAGTCCGCTGCCTTTATATATACTTTCGGCTCCCCTGCCCCTTTTCATAAGGGGACAAGGGAGCCGTCCGTGCTTACTTCATTTCTGTCATATCATTGCTGCATTTCGCTATTTCAATGCTTTCTGCACTCTTTCCCGCACATCGCGCTCTTCTCAATAGCCGAAGTGCTCGTTAAGCTCGTTCAGCAGGGGCTCCCACATACCTCTGTTCTCCTCAAAGAAGGCATCCCATGTGGAAGCGATGTCATCGGTGCCGGTAACCAGCTCGTTGATCTTATCCCCATAAGCCACGGAGTACATATCCTTCGTAGGGCTGCTGAAGATGGTGTAGTTCTTCTCGTAAGGAATGACAGTACCCTGCTTCTTGACCTCAAAGACAGCCAGCGCCTGGTCGATCGCGCGCTTGTCCATATCTGCCCTTGCTCCGGAATATCCGATTTCGTCCTGGCAATGGCTGAATGCCGTTCCCAGAATCTCGGTGGAAGGATACACGGTGATATCGATGTTGTTGATGGGCTCGATGCTGCCGTCATCCGCATACTTCCAGTCCACCTCGGGGATACCGATCTGTACGGAAGCCTCGCCCTCAGCCGTGCAGGCCCAATCCATGACTTCCATGATCTTCGCCATCGTAGCTTCATCCGTATCAGGATTGAAGACCTGCACGGTCCAGTAGTTGCCTACCTCCAGGATGGAGCCAGCACTTACGCCTTCATCCGGAACGATGTGGGCTCCGCCGATGATATCGTAGGGATCCTGATCCGGGAAGTTCCCCTGGTAACCGGTCATATAGGTATTGGTATTTCCGCAGTCGCCGCTGTCGTACATGGCAGCCAGCGTACCTGCCATCAGAGCGGCACGGGCATCATAGATATCGTTGATGACCACATAGTCGGGATCGATCAGGCCTGCCTGATACCACTCCCTCATGATCTCAATCATGTTGATCCATTTGTCCCTGTCATCCACGAAGGTATACTTAAAGCCTTCCGGGGTCTCGATGAAGGTACGGCCATAAGGGGTGCCTGTGGCATATCCGAACATCTGGTCGATGTTTCCGGGGCTGTCGCTCACGAAGGAATCGTTGGTCAGGCCCGCCTCTTTTACCTTCTCCAGATACTGCTTCAGTTCAGAGATGGTGACGTAGTAGTCCTTGCCCATGTCAGGCATGCCTACCTCTGCCGCCCAGTCCTTTCTGAAGAACAGGGTCGCATGGTTGATGGGGGGATCCATCTCCAGGAAGTTGTTGAACACAACGTGGGGAACGCCATAGGTCTTGCCGTCCACCTTCAGATACTCCGCGTAGCCGGAGGCCTCTACCATCTTGGCGATGTTGGGATACTTCTCCTCCCAGCCGTCAGGCAGCGCGCCAAGCAGGCCCTGATCGATGTAGGAATAATACTCGGCAAACGTGAATCCTTCCCAGTTTGCACAGTCGGGAAGCGTGCCGCCCATGACCCATGTACGGAACCTCTCGTCAGCGCCGCTGGGCTCATTGGCCATGACTTCCATGTCCACGCCGAATTTCTCGTTGATCCAGAGGAACAGGGGATCCTTGTAGTCCTTACCGGCGATACAGTTGTAAGCCGTAAAGGTGAAGTGGACCGCGTCTCCGCTTGCGGCTTCGCCGCCTGCGTCCTCTGCCTCGCCACCGGCATCTTCCGCCTCGCCGCCGGCATCCTCTGCCTTGCTCTCCTCCGCCTTGGATTCTTCCGGAGCAGAGCTGCTCTCCTTGGAAGCGCCTCCGTCATCGCCGCCGCAGCCCGTCAGAGCGGAAAGCGTCAGCGCGCCGCACAGCAACAGTGCAGCAAACTTTTTTACCTTTCTCATAATACTCTCCTTTCATGGAAATGAATTTATATTTGTATTACTTCCGGCGCGGTTCCCCGGCGCCGGGTTCATAATACTTTCACAGATATCCGGAACTACATCTTCACCGCCCCTACCAGCATGCCTTTTACGAAATACTTCTGCAGGAACGGGTATACCACCATGATGGGAAGCATGACCGCGAACACTGCCGCCATCTTCACGCCCTGGGAGAAGGTGTTCTGGAACGCCTGGCCGGAAGCCGCCATATTCTTGGTGCCCTCCTGGGATGTCAGGGCATTGACGATGGAGCGCAGGAACAGCTGCAGCACGGTCTTGTCGCCGCTGCTCAAAAGGAGCATGGGCCAGTACCAGCTGTTCCAGTATCCCACTGCGGTGAACAGGGAGAACGTGGCAATCAGGGGCTTCTGCAGAGGAAGCATAATCTTGGCGAATACCGTCAGGTCGTTGGCCCCGTCTATCATGGCCGCCTCCTGGAGATCCATGGGCGTGCTCTCGAAGCCGTTCTTCATGATGATGATATTGTAGGTGGAAATCATGCCCAGCAGCACCAATATGGTGTAAGTGTCCAGCAGCCCCATGCCCTTGATCAGCAGGTAGGTGGGAATCAGGCCGCCGCCGAAGAACATGGTGAACAGCATGGCCATGAAGAAGAACTTCTTCCCCGGGAACTTTCTGGAGAAGGCATATGCCCCCATGACCGACACCAGCATTCCCAAGAATGTGCCTACCACCGTAATCCCTATGGTAGCCTTATATGCCGTAATCATGGCGCCGCTGTTCTGGAACAGCAGGTAGTCATAGTTGGCCAGGGTGAACTCCCCGGGCAGCCAGGAGAAGGGCTTGCGGCTGAAAGCGGCCGATGTCTCCAGGGAAATCACCACCGCGTTCCAGAAAGGAACGACTATCAATATGGCTATGATCGTCAGGACGATTACGGAGAAGATCTCCGTGCCCTGCCATTTATGTCTCTTCTTGATTTTCGGGTTCTTCATACTCTCTGTCTCCTTTCCTGTCTTCGCTTAAGCGAACATTCCCTGTCCGCTGATCTTCTTCGTCACCGTGTTCGCCAGGAACAGCAGGAAGAAGTTGATCACGGACTTGAACAATCCTACCGCCGTGGAGAAACCGTAATTCGGCGTGCTCAGGAAAGTGATGTCATAGACATAGGTGTCCAGGATCTGGGAGATATCCTTTACCGCGCTGTTGCGCAGGTTGAAGACCTGGTCGAAACCGGCGTTCATCATGCCGCCTACCTGGAGGATGAACATGATGACGATGGTGCTCAGGATGCCGGGCAGGGTCACATGCCATATCTGCTTCAGCCGGGTGGCGCCGTCCACCTTGGCCGCTTCATAGAGCGTGGTGTCGATGCCCGCTATGGCCGCCATGTAGATGATGGCGGACCATCCCATCTCCTTCCAGTTGGAGGTGATGTAGAGCAGAGGCCTGAACAGAGGCTTGGTGGTCAGGAAATTAATCTTCTCAAATCCCAGGTTATCCAAAAGGATATTGATCGCGCCGCCCTGGGCCATGAAGTTGGTCACGATGTTCGCCACCACGACCCAGGAGAGGAAATGGGGGAACGTAAAAATGGTCTGATATATCTTTTTCGTGCGGTTACCGGGCATCTCGGTAATCATGATAGCCATGATGATAGGCATGGGGAACTCAAAAAGCAGCCTACTGGCGCTGATCACGATGGTATTGTTGATCGACCTCATAGCGTCCGGCGTAATGAAAATTCTCTTGAAATGCTGCAGCCCCACCCACGGGCTCCCCAAAACCCCCAGCTTTGCGCTGTAGTTCTTGAAGGCCATGAGCACGCCGTACATGGGGGCATAGCAGAACACTGCCAGCCAGACCAGCAGGGGCAAAAGAAGTATGTACAGGTACCTCGCTTTCCAGATTTCAAGTAATTTGCTTTTCTTCTTGGTCGTTTCCATATACAGTCCCCCTTGGAGTTGTTTTCGCCTTCCATCTTTCTCCTTAAAAACACCCCAAAAGGTATACATTTTG
>NZ_CAPDXS010000037.1:0-37293 GCF_948601915.1 uncultured Acetatifactor sp.
ACCCAGAACTCCCGTATGAACCCGCAGGTGAATTTCAAGAGCTTGAACTGAATGAAACCAATGACATTTCCGCTGTCGGAAGTCATGACAAAGGCAAGGTTGCCGCCATCAGCATTCATCTCCCGGAACAGGCCGTCCCAATCGCGGATATGGAGTCCTAGTTCAGAGAAATATTGCTTGAAAACCGCTTGGAATAAGGAATCAGAGAAATCGGAGATTAAATTATCAGAATATCGTCCACCTTCATCCCTCGAATAAATCATGCAAAATCCTCTCGCTTTCTGGGTGGCAGTCTGTTTGGCGGCCATCTCGTTTGATTCAGTATATCATTTTTTTTCTGAGTGTGAACAGACGCAAAATATTTTAGTAGTAAGGTAAAATCAAATATGATAATATAGTAATAGGGATTGTATTGATTCTGGAAGTGCCCTGTATCATGATAATCAACAGGTTCTTTCCGTTTTTGGCGGGGCGGAGGAAGATGACTGTCCGCCGGGGGCAGCGAAGATTGCCCCATCCGGAGGATGATAGGTGAACACCATAAAGCAGGCAAGGAGCACGCCCACCAGCCCCCACAGGAGAGGGGCGCAGCCTTTCAGCCTGCAGGACAGCGTAAGCCGGTAGGCAAGCAGGAACGCCACCAGCGTGCTCAGGAAAAAGTCCGCTATATCCAAGACAAAGAAATCCCTGCCAAGCACAAAGGTATAAGCATAATAAAAGACAGGAACCAGCAAAGTGCCAATTAGGATTCCAAAGCCCAACGATGGCACGATACAGGGAAAGTCGCCCCGGAACCTGACGATCATGACAAGGGAATACAGCACCGAGGGGAAGAACACCAGCTTCATATGCTCCCAGATGGATTCGCTGACCGGCGCAAAAAGGCCCGCCACAGGATTCCGCCCGGTCCAGTCATATAGAAAATGGGCCAGCGTCCCTGCAACCAGCACGAAAAGGATTCCAATCATGGTATAGCGCTTTAATAGTCTCATAAAAACACCTCTCGGAAAAGTATATGCAATACAAAAGAAGCTATGCGAATGAATCCGGCGGCAATCGCTTGCGGAATCCATGAAACCATGAAATTTCGTTATGGTTGAAGCCTGATGGATTTTGTGGTAAGCTAAACTTGGGAAACATGATGCGGCGGATGACTTCCTGATGGCCGGAGAGGAGAAAGCATGGAGACCGGGTGCGCAAAGTCCACAGCCTCTTGCTCCTGCCTGGCCTGGAGGCCGCGGAGACGTTTTCCAGGCGGCTGGAGCTATTGGCACAGATGGAGCCACAGGCATTACAGCCGGGGGAGACAGAGGGCCTGAACGAACGCCAGCGCGAAGCCGTAGAGCGGGTCGGGCGCAGCGTGGCGGTCATCGCCGGGCCTGGTGCAGGAAAGTGCATGGAGGACAGCGCCCACGACAAGGAGCATAATTTCGCAGGGGCTGAGCGCAGCCGGGGAATGGCGCCGGCTCAAGCCCTTATTTCCGCCCCTTGCCGGGAAATGTGTCCTGGATCTGGGATGCGGCTACGGATGGCATTGCAGATATTCCGTGGAAAAAGGGGCGGAACAGGTATTGGGCATCGACCTGAGCGGAAAGATGATTCAGGAGGCCCGGCGGCGAAACGCCCACGCGCGGATAGAGTACCTGGTCTGCGGCATAGAAGAATACGGATACCCGGAAAACAGATGGGACTGCGCCATCTCCAATCTGGCGCTGCACTACATAGGGGATATAAGCCAGGTCTTTCGGAACGTGCACAGGACATTGCGGCCGGACGGCATATTCCTCTTTAACATCGAGCATCCGGTCTTCACCGCAGGGGTGGGGCAGGACTGGGCATATGCCGAAGACGGCAGGCCCAGGTACTGGCCCATAGACGATTATTTCATGCCCGGGGAGCGGAAGGCCCGCTTTTGCGGATGCGAGGTGGCCAAACAGCATCATACGCTGACGCAGATAGCCATGGGACTACTGGAAAACGGCTTCGAAATCCAGGCGCTGGAGGAGGCGGTCCCGCCCGCAGAGAAGATGGACGTTCCGGGGACGGAGGACGAGCTGCGCCGCCCCATGATGCTGCTCATAAAGGCAAAAGCGAAAAAATAGCCGGGAGGGGAGAGCGGATGATTTCGTCCTGGAGGCATCCCGCCAGAGCATTCATGACCGGATTCTGGCCCGGGGCGAGGAAGAGGGATGCTGGTGCATGGAGAATATCGAGATGGCCCGGAGTGGCTGCGCAGCCCTGCCGGGCATCCATATCGATACGGAGGGCAGGGATGTGGAGGAGCTGGTTCCCATCGTCATGGATGAGATAACGGCTAAGCGATAAAATACGTTTTTGCGGCAGGATTGCCCCGCCACGGCTTTATGCTGGCAGACTGCGAGGGGATGACGGAAGAGGCCGGGCAGTTCTTGGATGGAAAGGCGAGACTATGAGGACACTGTATGTTACCGATTTGGACGGCACCCTGCTGAATACGAAAGACCGGATCAATCCGGAGAGCCTGCGGATCATCAACGGACTGGTGGAAAGGGGGATGCTTTTCACCTATGCCACGGCCAGGTCTAGGGAATCGGCATCCGTGGTGGCGCAAGGCCTGACGCTGACCATGCCGGTGATCGTATACAATGGCGTGTTCCTCCTGTGTCCTGACACAGGGGAAATCCTTTCCTCCCTGTACTTCACGGAGGAAGAAGCCGGGTTCGTCAGGCATATCCTGAACCGGGCGCGGATTAGCCCGCTGGTGTATTCCTACATACAGGGCAGGGAAAGCGTGTCCTGGGACACCGCCCGGGAGAACGAGGGGATAAAGCGCTACCTCTCGAAACGGAAAGGCGACAGGAGACTGAGGCCTCTGAGGGATGCCGGCGGTCTCTATGACGGAGATGTCTTCTACTATACCTGCATAGGAGAAAAAGAGGAGCTGATGCCCATATACGAACTCTTCTCCCGGGACGGGAGGTTCCGCTGCACGATCCAGCAGGAGCTTTACCGCCCCGAGTACTGGTGTGAAATCATGCCCAGGAAAGCGACGAAAGCCGAAGCCATCAAGTCACTGAAAGCCCTATGGAACTGTGACAGAATCGTCTCCTTTGGGGACGCCATCAATGACATCCCCATGTTCCGACTGTCCGATGAATGCTACGCCGTGGAGAACGCCGTGCCGGAGCTGAAAGAGGCCGCCACAGGCATAATAGACAGCAACGACCGGGACGGCGTGGCGAAGTGGCTGGAGCGGAATGCCGTCCTGAGCTGGACTCGACATGTCGAACAAAGTGCTGGAGCATATAGCGAAGAAGCATGCCGCTGTGAGGAAAGGAGTGAAGTCTGTAATGGGCGGAAAGGTGCTGGACTATGAAGCGAAGACGATAAGGAATGAGGGCGTAGAAGAAGGGATAGAGGAAGGCATCAGAGGAACGGTTTCCGTACTGAAGAAGCTGGGCATCCCGGCACAGGCAATCCGGATCCAGATTCAGGAGCAGTATAATTTAAGCCAGGAAGAGTCTTAGAAATACTTATAATACATGAGGCAAAGGATGGACAGCAAGAATAGCTACAGAGAAATCACAGAAACTTATACTGCATAACGCTGAATACTGCCTAATGTAATCATGCGATTGAACCAGTCAGCGTTATGCAGTCTGGTTTCACGGCAAGTGAAATCGTTAAGCAGTATATTATGAGAAGTGGCTGGGGCAGGACGAAATCCTCAGCCATGATTGGAAAGGAATCGAATATGTGTATTCCAGGGAGAGGAATACCGTCCAGCATGGGTATGGCAGCCAGTTTGACATATACGCGCTGTGCCAGAGGGACAGGACCGTGATTTCCTATGGGGACAAGATAGGGAGCTTGCTGGATGCATTGAAAAGCATGCTCCGGGATGCCGGGGATGTGGAGGAGGTCAGACGGGTCTTTGAGAAAATCTTCCAGCGCAAGCCATCTGTCAACATAAAATATGTCTTTGAAAGCATGCAGGGCATCCCGTCAGGCGCAAAGGTGCTGACGCAGGAAGATTACAGGGAGTACGAAGCTTTCTGGAGGAAATGCAATCCGGGCTGTAGGGACACGGAATGGCTGAGAGAATATTTTGACGAAATGGCACAGAACCATATATGCATAGGCGTATATGCCGATGCCATGCTGGTAAGCTGCACGGATGCGCCAGACATGCCGCCACAAGATACCTCTGTGGTCTGCGGAAGCAGGCAACCAGGCATCCCACAGACTGGCTGAAAAGCTGGGATTTGCCAGATTTGCGGAAGTGGTTTCCGTGACGCTGTAGGCCGGGCATCCAGAGGATGCAAAAGTAGGCAGGATGGAAGAACTGAGACTGGCAAGGCAATATCGGCTCTGCGAAAGCCATGCGTCGAAACGGCGGCATATGCATCAAAGACGCGGCGGATGGGGACGGCGAGATTGTGGAGATATATCATATCCCGTTGTGATGCAGAGGATTTTCCGAAAGAAGCCATGGAGAGGACAGAAGATGGATGCTGCAGATAGCTGGATGAACATTTGATGGAGAAGGATGCCATGGGAAAGCCCGTACTGCACAACGAAGTGAAAAAACTGCGTAAGCCGCAGCTGATAAAAAGCCTGAAGATTGCTGCCGCGGCAGTGGCCGCCATCGGGCTTGCGGGGGAATTGGGGCTGGCCTACTCCGCCACCGCCGGAATCATCACGGTGCTGAGCATCCAGAACACCAAGCGGGAGACCCTGAAAAGCGCCGGGAACAGATGGCTTGCGTTCCTCTGCGCCCTGGCCCTCTCAAAGCTGAGCTTCACCCTGCTGGGCTATGGCCTGTGGGCCTTTGGCACATACCTCTTCCTCTTCGCCCTGCTGTGCATCTGCGCGGGATGGACGGAGGCCATCGCCATGGACTCCGTGCTGGTGACGCATTTCCTGGCGGAACAGGAGATGGGGCTTTCGCTTGTCGCCAATGAAGTGCTGCTGCTTTTGATCGGCACAGGGATGGGGATTTTGGTGAACCTGCACCTGCGCAGGCGGCAGGGAGAGTTCGAGAGGCTGGCGGAGGCGGCGGACGGACAGATGAAAGGGATTCTGCACAGGATGTCCCTGTGGCTGCCGGAGGAAGACAAGGACGCATACCGCCCGGACTGTTTCCCGGAGCTCAAGAAAGCGCTCCATGCGGCCAAAGCCTGCGCCGTATCCGACTATGGCAATACATTGCTTGCGAAGAGCGTCTACGAACTGGACTATATTGCGATGCGTGAGCAGCAGAGCATGGTGCTGCGGGAGATTTACGATAACATCAGGCGAATCCGGTATCTTCCGGTACAGGCGGAACAGGTGGCCAGGCTGCTGGGAGAGATTGGAGAGGACTTCCGCCGGGACAACACTGTGGAGGGGCTGCTGGAGAAGCTGGAGGCCCTGCTGACCGGAATGAAAAGCCAGCCTCTGCCGGATTCCAGGGAAGAATTCGAGGCCCGGGCCATCCTGTTCTATATCCTGATGCAGGTAAGGCAGTTCCTGGAAATCAAGCGGGAATTCGTGCTCGGTCATGGGCAGGATTGAGGGGAACCTGGCGGCAAGGCCGGGGAGGAAACGGCAGAGCTGTGGAAAGCGGCGGACAGGGGGATGCCTCTGGGACAGACGGAGCCGCAACCGCCGGAACCGACTGGGATATAGAGGTTGCGGGAGATGACATTTTATGATAAGATATATCCACGAGCGATAAAATTTGCCGCAATATCCCCGGGATTCTTCGCTCGTGAGTCGGGATATTTGGCAGGCTTTTGCAATCGTCAGTATATACTGCGGACCGCCGGGATTTACAGTGGTGTCCCCGGGAAAGCACCTGGTACCTCGATGCCTGAATCCTTGAGCAATCAGCCATGGTTGTCCACCCCAGCACTGCGTTGTCGTCAGTGGCCGATGCCCCGCATCGCCTCCTTCCTCCGCCTTGTCCTGGTGCGGACATCGAGCGCTGATTACTCGGGAATTCAAGCACTGGTGTAATAGCCGGCGGTCTGCAGTCGGGTTGTATAGCAAATTTAACCGGTGCGCAGTATAAATTGCAGAAAAGGGGCCTGGCTTGTTGCGTCATGCCTTTCAGGATGGAGGACTGATATGAGCGATTATGTAATCTGTATGGATGCCTCGGGAGACATTGACCGGGAGATAGCACAGGAGAACGGCATCGAATTCGTGCCCATGGAATATTCCCTTGGGGAGGAGATGCGCACTTCCCACGGATGCGAGGACGAGGCGGTGCTGAAGCGTTTCTATGACGGCCAGCGGGGCGGCGACCTGACCAGGACGTCCCAGATTTCCCCCTTCATGTATGAAGAATACTTCGCAAAGTTCCTGAAGGAGGGGAAATCGGTCCTGTATTTCTGCCTGTCCAGCGGGCTGTCCGCCACCTATGAGGGCTCCATGCTTGCCGCCGGGAATCTGAAGGAAGCGTATCCGAATCGGGAAGTCCTGCCCGTAGATACGCTTGCTGCCACCGGCGGCATGGGCATCCTGGCGGAACTGGCCATTGAGAACAGGAAGAAGGGCATGAGCCTGCGGGAGAATTTCGATGCCGTCAGCGCCCTGGTTCCGAAGCTGCGCCACTTCTTCATGGTGCAGGATCTGATGTACCTGAAGCGGGGAGGCAGGGTCAGCGCCGCCACGGCCATCGTGGGCTCTGCGCTGAACATCAAGCCCATACTGAAGATCGACGAGAACGGCAAGCTGGTGACCATAGACAAGAAGCGGGGCAACAAGGCGGCTATGACAGCACTGTTCGCCTATTTTAAGGAGAACTATAATCCGGAGCTGTGCAGGACGATTTATATCTGCGACGCGGACACGCCGGAGCTGGCGGAGGCGCTGGTGGAGAAGGTGAGGGAGGAGGCCGCTGACGTGGCAATCCGCCGCACCATGCTGTCCCCCATCATCGGAGCCCATACAGGGCCGGGCATGCTGTCCATGATTCTGATCGGAAAGTGACTGGCAGACCGAAGAACGCCCCGATGGATGCAGGAAAACGGATTTACGTAAGAAAGCGCATAAGAAAACATGTACGAAAGAGAATAGATCTGCGGAAAAAAGTCTCATGGAATGCCTGGGGGACTTTTTTTCGTGGAAAAATTGACTGTAAAACATTTTGGACTATCCGTCCAATGACGAAAACGTGATTTGATGCTATGATGGATTCAAGAAGGCGGGCAGAAGGGGCGGGAACAGGCCGGAAAGGAGACGGGATGGGATGGAGGAAGAGCATATTGTCGGAAGGCGTATATCCGCACATTGATTTACAGAGGACGGGCAGGCATCTGGAGGAGCTGATAAGGCAGAGGGGATACTCGGTGAAGGACATCCAGCGTCTTCTCCACCTGTCCTGCCCGCAGCCCATATACCGCTGGATACATGGACAGATTCTGCCGTCGGTGGATCATCTGTTCATGCTGGCGAAGCTTCTCCAGGTGCATATGGAGGAGCTGCTGATCATGTCCAGCGAGATGCGGGAAGGGACAGGGGAGAGGCAGCCCCCCGGGTGGAGGCGCATGTTTGCCTACGGCCGTGAATATCTGTGGAGGAAAATGGCGTGGTGCGGGGACGGATATGTTTCATTTTATGATAGATTTCGAGAATACCTGTAGCAAGGGGCTGCAGGGAGCCGAGTATCTGTCCCCGGATGACTGTGTGACCGTCTTCTACAGCAATTCCTGTCTGAAGGTGGAGAAGGGAAAGCTGCAGCAGGTCATCGAAGCGGGCAGCGTGCTGGATATCTGCCGTCTGCAGAGGACAGGGAAGAACGCGCTGGACTTCTATATCGCGTCCAGGATCGGGGCGCTGTTCGGCGCGGGATATCAGGGCACGGTGGCCATCGTGAGCAATGACAAGGGATATTCCGCCGTGCAGGATTACTGGGCGAAATGCATGAAGCCGTCCAGGCGGATCATCCTGCAGCCCAATATCGAGCAGTGCATCAGCGCCTCCGACGAGGACAGCCCAAGGAGGAGGCTGGTTCAGGAGAAGCTGCAGGAGGTGAACCTGGAGGCGCAGTACAGGCTGTACGGGGAGCGCCTTGAGATGCGGCAGACACTGGAGGGCTGCTTTGCGGATACGGCCTATCGGGACCTGCTGGGGCAGATCGTCAGCATCGTGGAGCAGCAGAGGGGCCATGACCGCAGGGTGCTCTACTTGGATACGATCAAGCGGTTCGGAAGGAAGAAGGGGCTGGAGATATACGCGAAGATAAAGAAGACGATATGAGACGAAAGCGGAAGCAGTGATGGAGCGGAGCCTCATCGCTGGCAGGGACATACGCGGAAATGATGATTGCCGAAAGCGAAGGGGGTATCTATGAGGGACTGGATCGTAATCAACGGAAGGAGAGTCATCTGGGAGGATTTCATAGGGATTCTGGATTATTACAGGTACAAGGGCATCATCCGGGGAAAGGGGCGCGATGTCCGGAACCAGTACAACTACATGATATATGTGATCCAGGAGCTGGCCTGTGATTACCATGAGGGCAGCGACTATGTGCTGGACCATGAGGAGGACTTTATCAGGAGGCATTATATGAGGATGCCCAGGGAGCGCAGGCTGCCGGAGGCCCTGGAGGAGCTTTTCAACCAGATGCAGGCGCGGCTGCGCATCGACCTGTCGGAGATGCTGGACGAGTGCGTGGAGAACTCCCGGAAGACCTATCAGCAAATGCAGGACGCTCAGCGGCGGGAGAGCGAGAGGGCCGTGCTGATCCGTTCGCTTCCGGTCAGGCACGCCGACATTTCCAGCAGGGATTCCGGCAGAAAGGTGGACTACCTGATGAGCCTGCAGAAAGCAAAGGTGAGATGCCAGGGCTATGAGGTCAGGCTTCAGGAGATTCAGGCTACGGGCATGTGGTGCGAACTTCTGGTGCTGAGCCTTTCCACGGATATGATTACATACGGCCTGATGCGGCGGGCGGTGGAGGACGATATCCTGTCAGGGATAGAGATATCAGGGCTGCTGCGGGACAGATATCATATGGACAAGGAATATGAACGGTATGCGGAGGAGCTTTCGGACTGCTCTCTGGACGAGCCGGTGGACATCCCCATAAAGGACTTCCTGGGACTCTGCGAGCCCCGTTTCCGGGAAATCCTTGGCATAAAGGAGGGGGCAATGGAAGAGGGGCATTCCATGGAAGAGGGGCATTCCATGGAAGCGAGGCATTCTATGGAAGAAAGGCATTCCGTAGAGAAAAAGTCTTGACAGACCTCTGCCCCAAATGCGTCATGGAAATGTGGAACGGACAAAGATGTTTTTCTGGAAAGAAGGCATCTTTGTCTTTTTTTGATTCGACCAGCCATCCTCACCCGCTGTTCAAAGCCTTCAATTCCCCAATTCTTTCAATTTCAGCTTCCATTCCATAATTCCATGGTTGGCAGATGCAGACTGATATGATAAAATGTTTTCATTCTCCTGATTGATGCCGGAGGGCGTTCTCGCGGAAAGGAGCGGAATGGGCGATGACGATTCGATGTGTCGTGGAGCGAATTACATACCAGAATCCGGAAAACGGCTATTCCGTCCTGAAAGTCAATGTAAAGGGCTATGACGACCTGGTCACCGTGGTGGGAAACCTTCTGGACGCGAACGTGGGCTCCGTGCTCCTGGTGGAGGGGGAATGGAAGGTGGACGCCAGGTACGGCCGTCAGTTCATGGCCGCAAAGTGGGAGGAGACGCTCCCCGCCACCGTCTACGGCATGGAGAAATATCTGGGCAGCGGCCTGATAAAGGGCGTGGGGCCGAAGTACGCGAAGAAAATCGTCCAGCGGTTCGGCACGGATACCTTCGCGGTCATAGAGGACGACATCCAGCTCCTGATAGAGATACCAGGCATCGGGCACAAGCGCATCCGGATGATAGCGGAGAGCTGGGAGCGGCAGAAGGAAGTGAAGAATGTCATGCTCTTTTTGCAGGAGCATGGCGTGAGCACGGCCTTTGCCGCCAGGATATACAGGCAGTACGGGAATGAGAGCATCGCCAGGATGAAGGAGAACCCCTTCCGGCTGGCTGACGACATCTGGGGCATCGGCTTCCGTACAGCGGACGGCATCGCCGGAAAGCTGGGCTTCGGGAAGGAAACCTATGTACGCCTGCGGAGCGGCATCATGTACACGCTGAGCGAGCTGGCTGACGAGGGGCATGTGTACGCCCGTAAAGAGCAGCTCATAGAAAAGGCCTCCTCCTTGCTGGAGGCAGAAGACAACTGCGTAGTCATGACCATGGACCAGATGCTGCGGGACAAGGATCTGATACGGGAGGAAGATGCGGTCTACCTGCCGCCCTTTTATTATGCGGAGACGGGAACGGCAAACAAACTGAAGCGCCTGGCGGTGGAACCGGCTCAGGACAGGCTGTGGGCGCAGCTTTCCAGGGCCCGGAGGGATACCGGAAATGCAAACCTCTCTGTGGACGTGGCCAGAATCGGGCAGGCCCTGGGCATGGAATATGACGAGATTCAGGCCGATGCCATCAGGCGGGCCGCCATGGCCAAGGTCATGGTGCTGACGGGAGGCCCAGGCACCGGCAAAACTACCACCACCCAGGGCATCATCGCGGCCTACCGGGCCTACGGGCTTAAGGTTCTGCTGGCGGCTCCCACTGGCAGGGCGGCGAAGCGGATGACGGAGGCCACAGGCCTGGAGGCGAAGACCATCCACAGGCTCCTGGAATGCAAGCCGCCGGATGGCTACCAGAAGGACGAGGAGAATCCCCTGGAGGGGGACGTGCTGATTGTGGACGAATGCTCCATGATTGACATCATCCTGATGAACTCCCTGCTGAAAGCCATTCCGGCGGGCATGCGGCTGATTCTGGTAGGGGACATCGACCAGCTCCCTTCCGTAGGCGCGGGAAATGTGCTCCGGGATATCATCGACTCCGGGAGCTTCCCCGTCATCCGGTTGACCCGGATTTTCCGGCAGGCACAGGAGAGCCGGATTGTCATGAACGCCCACAGGATCAACGGGGGACAGATGCCGGACATCTCCAACGGAAAAGGCACGGACTTCTTCTTCGTCCAGAGGGAGGAGCCGGAGGAGGCCGCGGCGGAGATCGTGAAGCTGGTGAAGGAGAAGCTGCCCCGGTATTACGGAAAACAGCCTACCGACATACAGGTGCTCACCCCCATGCAGAAGGGCGTGGTGGGGGCCACCAATCTGAACCTGGCGCTGCAGGAAGCGCTGAACCCGGAGGGCGAGGGGCTGCGCAGGAGCGGCTTCGTATACCGGGTGAACGACAAGGTCATGCAGATGAAGAATAATTACGACAAGGAAGTCTTCAATGGGGACATCGGCATGATTGAGGCCGTGGACATGGGGGACAGGACGCTTACGGTGAATTTCGACAACCGGAGAATCGTGTATGACGCCACGGAGCTGGACGAGCTGGTGCACGCCTATGCCACCACCATCCACAAGGCCCAGGGCTCCGAGTACCCCATTGTGGTGATGCCGGTGCTGATGACCCATTTCGTGATGCTCCAGAGGAATCTGATCTATACCGGCATCACCAGGGCCAAAAAAGTCCTTGTGATGGTGGGGACGAGGAAAGCGCTTTCCTACGCGGTGCGCAACGTCACCGTGACGGCGCGCAACAGCATGCTGAAAGGCAGGCTGTCGGGGGAGGGGTGCTAGTACCCAGATGCATGAATCCTTGAGCAATCAGCGCTCGCTGTCCACCCTATTGCTGCGTTGTCGTCAGTCGGCGATGCCCCCGCATCGCCTCTTTCCTCCGCCTTGTCCTGGTGCGGACATTAAGCTACTCGGGAATTCATGCACCGGTGTACTGGCTCCTGCCGGAAGCGGAGGAAGGCCCCGGCAGGTCAGGAGGACTGTGAGGCGTTTCGCTGGGCCACAAGGCTCTTTACCAGCTTCTCCACCTCTTCCAGACATGCCCCGCAGACCGTACCGGCTCCGGTGATGCCCTGCACCTCCTCTACGGTGTCGGCCCCGGAATCCACGGCTTCCTTGATTGCGCCGGCTGTCACGGCCTGGCAGTTACAGATGATTCGATTTGGATCCATACATTGTCACCGTCCTTTCAGGGACAGTGTGTGCATAAATCGAAAATTTATGTAGATTTTCTAAGCAGATAAGGAGAAACCAATGACAAAAAAACAGCGGGCACTGCAGATCATCGAGAGATTAAAGGAGGAATATCCCCAGGCGGACTGTACGCTGGAATACGACCAGGCCTGGAAGCTTCTGGTCAGCGTGCGCCTGGCGGCCCAGTGCACGGACGCCCGGGTGAACGTGGTGGTGGAAGGGCTGTACGAGAAATTTCCGGATGTGGAGGCCCTGGCCAACGCGCCCGTGGAGGAAATCGAAGAAATCGTCCATCCCTGCGGGCTGGGCAAGAGCAAGGCCCGGGACATCAGCGCCTGCATGCGCATGCTGCGGGACGAATACGATGGGAAGGTGCCAGAGGATTTCGACAAGCTGCTGTCCCTGCCCGGCGTAGGCAGGAAAAGCGCTAACCTGATCATGGGCGATGTGTTCGGGAAGCCTGCCATCGTCACGGACACCCACTGCATCCGGCTGGTGAACCGCATGGGGCTGGTGGACGGCATCAAGGAGCCTGCCAAGGTGGAGAAGGAGCTCTGGAAGCTTATCCCGCCCGAGGAGGGCAACGACTTCTGCCATAGACTGGTGGATCACGGCAGGGCGGTGTGCACGGCGCGGACAAAACCTTACTGCGATAAATGCTGCCTCCAGGATATCTGTAAGAAGGCGGGGGTATGAGACGGCATCCGGCCGGAAAGGGATGACCTGGAAAAAACGGAAAACAATCCCGCAGGGAAAGCGCCAGGCAAAAGATGGCTAAGCGGTACCTGGCTGGCAGTCTGCAGTCGGGTTGTACTGCAAATTTAACCGGTGGGCAGTATATACTGCTTAACGATTTCACTTGCCGTGAAACCAGACTGCATAACGCTGACTGGTTCAATCGCATGATTACATTAGGCAGTATTCAGCGTTATGCAGTATAAATCAAATATATAAGCGCAGCCATAAGCCTGTTGGCCGGGATGCGCGGAAACGAGGAAAAGCATGAGGGACGATCGAACGAAACGAATCACCGCAGGACGGCTGCCCGCAGTGCCGCTGATTACCTGCGACCCGTATTTCAGCCTCTGGTCAGGCAGCGACAGCCTGTACGGGACGGACACCTGCCACTGGACGGGCAGAAGGAAGCGCGTCACCGGAATTGCCAGGATAGACGGCGCGGATTACCGATTCATGGGGCTGGGGAAGGCCCCTGCCATGGAGCAAACGGAGCTCTCCGTCACGGCCACCTGTACCGCATACAGCTTCCAGGGGGCCGGGGTAGAGATCTGCCTGGATTTCTGGACGCCGCTTTTGCTGGACGATTTGGACGTGATGTCCAGACCCTGCTCCTATGTGGACATGGCGGTCCGTTCCCTGGACGGGAAGCCCCACGAGGTGAAGCTTGTGTGGACATTTGCCGGGGAGTTCTGCTGTGACAACGGGCAGACGGAGAAAATCGGCGGCGGCAGCTTTGCGTTGGAAATGGGAGAAGAGCATCCCATGGGAGAGGAGCGCATAGCCGGGCGCACCGCCTGGATGGGGCTCAGGCAGCAGCATCCCCTGGGGCACAGCGGGGACAGCATTGCCATCGACTGGGGCTATCTGTACCTGGCCGCGGCAGGCGGCAGTCCCCTGGAGGTGTCCTACCGCCAGGCGGACAGGAGCCTCCAGGCGGAAGCCTCTTTCGGCGTGAAGGAGTCAGGGTGGGCGGAGGCCTCTCTGGTGGCGGCCTACGATGATATCGCTTCCATCAACTATTTCGGCAGGATGCTCCCCGGCTATTGGGCCAGGGACGGCAAGACCATCCTGGACGCGATCCGTGAGGCAATCGCCTCACATGACGGGCTGCTGGAAAGATGCCGGGCCTTTGACCAGGCGCTGGAGACAGAGGCCATGGAATTCGGCGAGGCGTACACAAAGGTATGTATCGCCGCATATCGTCAGTCCATTGCGGCCCACAAGCTGATAGCCGACGAACAGGGGAAGGCGGTCTTCATCTCCAAGGAATGCCATTCCAACGGCTGCGCGGCCACCGTGGACGTGACATATCCTTCCACGCCTCTGTTCTATTGCTACAATCCGGAGCTGGTGCGGGGAATGATGCGGCCCATCTTCCGGTTCGCCAAACTCCCGGTATGGGGCTTCGACTTTGCGCCCCATGATGCCGGACGCTATCCTTATGTGACCGGTCAGGTCTACGGCCTGGCGGGCTACCAGGAGGCGGCCCAGGATCTGCGGGACGGGGAGGATACCGGATATGTCTACCCCATGCTCTGGCAGATGCCGGAAAGCGCGGGGATGTACAACCTGAAATACCAGATGCCCGTGGAGGAGAGCGGCAACATGCTGATTCTGGAGGCGGCGCTGGCCAGCCTTGATCCACAGGGAAAGACGGACGAGCTTATGGAGAATCTCCCTCTTTACGAAAAATGGGTGAAATATCTTCTGGAATACGGCAGCGACCCGGGAGAGCAGCTCTGTACCGACGACTTCGCGGGACATCTGGCCCACAACGTGAACCTGGCGTTTAAGGCCATCATGGGGGTGGAGGCCTATTCCATCCTGATACGTGCGGCGGGCAGGGACCAGGAGGCCGCCAGCTACCATGAGAAAGCCCGGGCCATGGCACAGGACGCCTATGAGCGGGCCTCCGCGGCCGACCATACCAGGCTCACCTTTGACGGCGCCGGGGAGACCTGGAGCCTGAAGTACAATGCGGTGTGGGATCTGATCTTCGGCTCCGGATTCTGGAGCGAAGAGTTTTATGCCCGGGAGATGGAGCAGTACAGGAAGAACTGCGAAAGGTACGGCGTGCCGCTGGATTCCAGGGAGAGCTACACCAAGAGCGACTGGATGCTTTGGGCCGCGGCCATGGATCCCCGGGGCAGGGCCGTGGAGGAGTTCTCGGAGCACATCCTGGCATTCCTGGAGGAGAGCGGGGACAGAGTGCCCTTCTCCGACTGGTACATGACCCGGGACGGCAGGCACTGCAACTTCCAGAACCGCACCGTGCAGGGCGGGCTCTTTATGCCGCTGCTCTTGAAGCACGCGAGACGGCAGGCATAAAATAGGCTGGATTCATCAGTCTGTTTATCTTGACAGAATGGTCTATTCGTGATAGACTTGTATTGAGTCTATTGAGGATAGACCATTTGCTTTATGCACCGGAATTGACAGCGGAAAAGCAGCATGCCACATGTGCCGATTGGGTCGGGGAGGCGGCATATGAAGAGGAGGGCAGAGATTATGGAAGAGAAGCACCCCATGAAAGAGCGGAATGCCACGAAAGAGAGGAAGTTCATGGAAGAGAAGAATGCCATGGAAGAGAGGCACCCGATGGAAGAGCGGAATGCCACGAAAGAGAGGAAGTTCATGGAAGAGAAGAATGCCACGAAAGAGAAGCGCCCCATGGAAGAGAAGCACCCCATAGAGGACACAAAGCTGGGCGCGGTGGAATCCCGCTTTGCCGACATCATCTGGCAGCAGGAGCCGTTATCTTCCGGGGAGCTGGTGAAGCTCTGCGGGGAGGAGCTGGGCTGGAAGAAATCCACCACCTACACGGTACTGAAGAAGCTCTGCGAAAGAGGCATCTTCCGGAATCAGGACGGCCAGGTCACCTCCCTGATATCCAGACAGGATTTCCATGCCGCCCAGAGCCGGAAGTTCGTGGAGGACACATTCCAGGGCTCCCTGCCTGCGTTCATTGCGGCTTTCGCCTCCCAGAAACGCCTGTCCCGGGAAGAAATCCGGGAGATACGCGGCATGATCGACTCTTATGAGGAGGGACGCTGATGGAAACCTTATTCTTAAAGCTGTTGAACATGGGCATCGCCGCAGGCTGGGTCATCCTGGCTGTAATGCTTCTGCGGATTCTCCTGCGGAAAGCCCCAAAAGCAGTGCGCTGCGCCCTGTGGATTCTGGTGGGCATCCGGCTGGTCTGCCCCTTTTCCATAGAAAGCGTGCTGAGCCTGATTCCAAGCCAAGAGACCGTGCCCGGGGAAATCATGATGGCCGGGAAGCCGGAAATCGACAGCGGCATCCGGGTATTGGACGATGCGGTGAATCCGGCCATTGCCGCTTCCCTGTCGCCGGAACCTCACGCAAGCGTGAATCCCATGCAGATCGTGGTGTTCCTGGCCTCCAGGCTGTGGGCGGCAGGGCTGGCGGCTCTGCTTTTCTACGCCCTGGCAAGCTATGTCAGGCTGCGCCGGAAAGTGGCGGCCGCCATGTGCTTTCGGGAGAATATCTGGCTCTGCGATGCCGTGAGATCGCCCTTTATCCTGGGCATCCTCTCCCCCCGCATCTATCTGCCCTCGGATTTGGAGGAGCCCCAGATCGGCTGCGTCATCGCCCATGAAAAGGCCCATCTCAGACGGCGCGACCACTGGTGGAAGCCCCTGGGCTTCCTGCTTCTGTCCGTCTACTGGTTCCAGCCCCTGTGCTGGGCGGCCTATATCCTGCTGTGCCGGGACATAGAGCTGGCGTGCGATGAATATGTAGTCAAGCGGATGGGGGATGCCTGGAAGAAGACCTACGCCAAGGCCCTCCTGTCCTGCAGTCTGGACAGCCAGGGGCTTTCAGGCTGTCCCCTGGCCTTTGGGGAAGTGGGGATAAAGGAGCGGATAAAGGGCATCCTGTCCTACAAAAAGCCTGCCCTCTGGATAGTCGCCGCCGCCGCAATTGCCTGCATCGTTACCGCAGTCTGCTTCCTCACTGACCCGGCGGAATCGAAAAACAGTGACAATATATACGGCACCAGGTACACCGTGGCGGAAGTCCTCTATGACGCGCCATGGTACAATGCCGTCTACGCCCCGGGGAACGCGCCGGATTTCGTCTTCACTCCGGAGGGGGAACTGCTGCAGCGCAACTTTGGCGGTGTCATGGGAAACAATCCGGTGTGGAACATGGTGGGCGTGTTCCATGAAAGCAGCCTGACAGGAGAGGGGCTTCTGAGGTTCTTTGCTCCCGCCCGGGAGGCCCTGCCCGGCAGCCGGGCCCATGTCGGGGAGGAGACGGGCAATGGGGCGGGAGAGACCGAAACGGGGGAAAGTCCTCAGGGAGAAGAAGCGGGAATGGACGCTGTCGGACTGAGTCAGGAGGCCAGAGAGCTTTTGGAGAGCGCAGAGCAGGTCTGGCGGGTGGATTCGGGGCGAAAAAGCGGTTCCGCCTATCGGGGAATGACCGGCTATTTTGTAGTGCGGACAGACAGGAACGAAGTGCTCCTGGCGGCCTGCTATGGGGAGGCAGGCATGGAAGAGGGGCATCCCATGGAAGGAGAGCATTCCATGGAAGAGTATTCCGGCGAGCATATACGATGGCTCTGGCGCGTGGAGCGGCAGGCGGACGCGGGGGATACCATGTATCTCGCCGCGCTGATCGCCTCCATGAGCTCCGACAGGAATCCACAGATTTTCGCCCTCTATGAATCCGACACCATGCCGGACAGACTGCTGGCAGGCTATCTGGACGACAGCGGCCGCAGGGGCTTTGCGCTGTTTTTGAAAGATTCCTCCTCCGGTGGTGGATGGAAGATAAAGGGCTTTGGCCCGATTCAGAGCGATGCCCCCAAAAAGGGGCAGGCTTTTGCCCTAAACGAGGCCTTTGGCCATGTCACCATAGGGGAAGAATGGAATCTTGGCCACAGCGTTACCATCGCGGCGAGCAACAGCGGAGACCTGGCCAGCGTCACGGCGGAGGCGGGTGGCAGGACACAGGAGGTCTCTGCGGGCGGGAACAGCGTTCCGGACATGTTCGTCTTCGAATGGTCCCGCGTACTGACTACAGAGGAGGCAGAGGCGGTCAGGGTGCGCTACTACAATGCGCTGGGAGAGGAGATCGGATTGCCTTTCACGGAGTAGCCACACAGGCGATTTCACCAGGGCGCTTTACAGGAAAACATTACAGGAAACCTGGAAAACTTCTCATTGACAGGATAGATTTTCCTGTGGTAAACTGACCTTGATAAAGGGAGTAGCTTGCATGGACATGTTCCGTGTTTACCTTGCCGTCAATACGATTCCTCCGGCGCGGACCGGGGAATCCGGCTCTGTGAATAAGAAGCGAGACTTTGTTGCACATTGATGATGCAGTAAAGTGCTCGCTTTTTTGCAGACCGGAAATCTTCTCCGTCTGCAGAAAACGGACAAAGGCTGCCGGTTTCTGGAAAAAAGGAGGACATGTAGGTATGGGAATGGTATTTTCGCTATTGTTGTTGGTTCTGGGATTCGTGCTTCTGGTGAAAGGGGCGGACCGCTTCGTGGACGGCGCCTCCGATATCGCCGGGCGGCTGGGCATATCGCAGCTTGTCATCGGGCTGACCATCGTGGCCATGGGCACCAGCGCCCCGGAGGCGGCGGTGAGCATAACGGCCGCCGTCAAGGGGAACGCCGATATCACCATTGGAAACATCGTGGGGAGCAATATTCTGAATATTCTGATTATTTTGGGGCTTTCCTCCGTTGTGGCTCCGCTGGCAGTCTCCGTGCACACATTATTCCGCGATATTCCATTCATGATTGCGATTACCATGCTGCTGCTCTTCCAGGGGAGTGGCGGGAATGTGGGCTTTGGGGAGGGAACGGTGCTGACGCTGCTCTTTCTGGGCTATACGGGCTGTCTGCTGTGGATGTCGAAAAAGGAGAGCTTACAGAACGGGGGTGGGCTTGCTCCGGAACAGAAAGGCACAGCCCGGAAAGGACGCCTGTGGCAGCCCCTCCTGAACACCCTGGCCGGCCTGGCCATGATAGTCCTGGGCAGCCAGCTCGCCGTGAACGCCGCCACCGACCTGGCCAGGCTCTTCGGCATGAGCGAACGGTTCATCGGCCTGACCATCGTGGCCCTGGGCACCTCCCTGCCGGAGCTGTTCACCTCCGTGGCCGCCGCCGCGAAGGGAAACGCCGACATCGCCATCGGCAATATCGTGGGCAGCAATATCTTCAATATCCTCTTCGTGGTGGGCGTGTCCGCGCTGATTACCCCCGTGCCGTTTTCGGCACAGTTCCATGCCGACATGTGGACTGCGGCGGCAGCGGGAGTCATGCTCTTTGTCTGCAGCATAAAGGGGCGGAAGCTGGGACGCCCGGGCGGAATCGCCATGCTGGCGGGATATGCGCTGTATTTCGTCTTCATATGCCTCTGACAAGGATTTTTCCACAAAATTCGGGCATAAATAATGACAGCGTAAAGAAGACGATGAATAGAAGACGACGAATAGAAGACAGGAAGGAAATTCACAGGAGAAGAGAGTATGGATATTTTTAACGCACTGACACTGACAGGGGGCCTGAGCCTGTTCCTGTTCGGCATGAGCATCATGGGCCAGGCCCTGGAGCGCAGGGCCGGCGGGAAGCTGCGCGCCCTTCTGGGGAAATTCACCACAGGCCGGGCGGCCGGGCTGCTGACAGGCCTGGTCGTGACCGCGGTGATACAGAGTTCCTCGGCCACCACGGTGATGGTGGTGGGCTTCGTCAATTCGGGGCTCATGACCCTGCGCCAGGCTGTCAATGTCATCATGGGGGCCAATGTGGGCACCACGGTGACGGCCTGGATATTGAGCCTGGCGGGAATCGACAGCGGCAGCTGGTACATCCGCCTTGCGAAGCCCTCCTCCTTCACGCCTCTCCTGGCCCTGGCCGGAATCATCCTGTACATGTTCTGCCGGGGAGAGAAAAAGAAGGACACAGGCATGATCTTCCTGGGATTCGCCACATTGATGTTCGGCATGGAGACCATGTCCGGGGCGGTGTCGGGGCTGCGGGAGGTTCCGGCCTTTCGGGAGCTGTTCGTCATGTTCGAAAATCCCCTGCTGGGCGTGCTGGCAGGGGCGGCCCTGACCGCGATCATCCAGTCCAGCTCCGCCTCCGTTGGCATCCTCCAGGCCCTGGCGGTGACCGGCCAGGTGTCCTACGGGGCGGCCATCCCCATCATCATGGGTCAGAACATCGGCACCTGCGTCACAGCCATGCTCTCCTCGGTGGGAGCCAACAAGAACGCCAAGCGGGCCGCCATGGTGCATCTGTCCTTCAACTGCATCGGAACGGCGGTGTGGATATCGGTATTCTCCGTGGCCAGAGGGATATTCCACCTGCGTTTCCTGGAGGAGCCGGCCTCCCTCCTGGGCATCGCCGTGGCCCACTCCGTCTTCAATATCCTGTGTCTGCTCCTGATCCTGCCGCTGTCGGACGTCCTGGAGAAGCTGGTGACGAAGATGGTGCCGGACGTGCGGCGCAAGGAGGAGTACATGGAGCTGGACGAACGCCTCTTTGCCGCGCCCTCCATCGCCCTGGAGCGCTGCCACAGGGTCACCGGGTCCATGGCGCAGATGTCCGTGGCGTCCCTGAAAGAAGCCATCGATGCCCTGGGGAGCCTGACCCCGGAGCTGGCGGCGGCCATCCGCCTGAAAGAGGAGAAGACGGATTACTACGAGGACATCTTAAGCACCTACCTGGTAAAGCTCAGCGCCCTGCAGATTTCCGCCGCGGACAGCACAGAGGCGGCAAAGCTGCTGAAGACCATAGGGGATTTCGAGCGGATTTCCGACCACGCCGTGAACCTCCTGGGGGCCGCGGAGGAGATGGCGCAGAAGGAGCGCAGCTTCAGCCCTGCGGCCCGCCGTGAGCTGGAGGTGCTCTGCGGGGCGGTGGCGGAGATTCTGAATCTGTCCCTGGAGGCATTCCTGGAGCAGAACCTGGAGGCAGCCGCCGCGGTGGAGCCCCTGGAGCAGGTGATCGACCGCCTGAAAGAACAGATGCGCACCAGACATATCCTGCGGATGCAGCAGGGGGGCTGTTCCATCACGGCCGGGTTCGTGTGGTCCGACATGCTGACGGACCTGGAGCGGACGGCCGACCACTGCTCCAACATCGCAGGCTGCATGCTGGACATGGCGCTGCAGGATATGAGCCTCCATGAGCATTTGCGGAAATTCCGGGACGGAAGCGAGGAATTCGGCAGGAGGTTCAGGGAGTATGAGGAGAAGTACGCGCTGCCGGAGGTCTGAAAAATGAGGGGGGATTCCCTCATTTTTTTGTGGCATGCCGGGAAAAGTCCCTCATTTTTTTGCGATTCGGCAAAAAAAGTCCCTCATTTTTTGTGATTCGGGTTGAACGGACAGGGTATATTTTGTATAATATAAAGGCAAGGAGGAAGGGTGTGTATGGCTGAGGGATATTTGAGGCGGAAAATTGACGCGTATCTGGTATCCTGGAGGGCGGATCCGAATCGTAAGCCGCTGATTGTCAGGGGGGCCAGACAGGTGGGGAAAACGGAATCCATCCTGCATTTTGCGAAGGAGGCCTACGGAAATGTAGTCTACATCAATTTCGTGGAGGAACCAAAATATAAGCTGATTACAGAGGACGGTTATAAGACAGAAGATATTATCCGAAATATCTCCCGTATGGATCCGTCCAGACGTTTTACGGAGGGGGACACTTTGCTTTTTTTTGATGAGCTCCAGGAGTATCCGGAGATTGCCGCCTCCCTGAAATTTTTCAAGACTGACGGCAGATTCGATGTCATCTGCAGCGGATCCCTCCTGGGCATCCATTACAGGCGGATTGAGAGCAACAGCGTGGGCTACAAGACGGATTACAGCATGGTCTCCATGGACTTCGAGGAATTTCTCTGGGCAAAGGGATATGGCGGCAGGGATATCGAAGAAATGCTGTGGCATATGGAGACGCTGACGCCTTTCAATGAATCAGCGATGAAGACATACGGGAATCTCTTCCTGGATTACTGTATTCTGGGGGGTATGCCGGCAGTGGTGAGAGAGTATATTGAGAAAGGGACATTCGAGGGAACCCTGGACATACAAAGGCAGCTTCTGGAGGATTACAGGGAAGATGTGAGGAAGTATGCCGAAGGCATGGATCAGGCGAGAATCCTCAATGTGTTCGAACAGATTCCGGTGCAGCTGGCGAAGGACAACAAGAAATTCCAGATTTCCAAGGTGGCCAAAGGCGCCCGGTTCAAGGATTACCGGGGCTGTATCGAGTGGCTGACGGACGCGGGAATCATTCATGTGTGTTATTGCCTGAATTTCCCGGAGCTTCCCCTGCGGGGTAATTATGACGACACCAAGTACAAGATTTATTTCTTTGATTCCGGCCTGTTCGTGGCGATGATGGATGAGGAAGCCCAGGAGGATCTGCGGGCCAATAAGAACCTGGATGTGTACAAGGGGGCCTTGTATGAGAACATCGTGGGCGAGGCCCTGGTGAAATGCGGATATGGGCTGTATTATTATAAGAGGGAGGACTCCACGCTGGAGGAGGATTTTTTCCTGCGGACAAAGGATTCCCTGGTGCCGGTGGAAGTGAAAGCCACGAGGGGGACGGCAAAGTCCCTGCGGACGCTGATCGAGAGCGGGAAGTATCCGGATATCGGCTGGGGGATCAAGCTCACGGGAGGGAATATCGGGTTCAGCGACGGAATCTACACCTTTCCCTATTTTTGCGCATTCCTCCTGAAGGAATACATCAGGCGGGCAGAGCCAGACAAGTTTATAAATTTTTAATTTATTCTCTGCCAAAGATTCGTTGCGGACGCTAGCAGCAGTATGGTATACTTGATTATATGTATGAATTCGCGAATTCTTGATTTCATTGTCTTATTGTAAAATAGACTGTAGAGCGATTCGGGAAGTCCACGAGATTAGATAAGGAGGCAAGGCGGCGATATGAGACGTGTTTTGGTGGTGGATGACGACAAGATGAACCTTAGGAGGACGAGGCTGATTCTGGAGAAGTATTACGACATACTGACGGCGGAATCCGGACAGGAAGCCCTGGACATCGTTTATGACAACGAAGAAATCGACCTGATTCTTCTGGATATCGAGATGCCGGGCATGAGCGGAATCGAGACGTTCCAGCGCATGAAGGAGCGGGGGCTGGACATCCCGGTGATATATCTGACGGCATCCGGCCATGAGGATGATGTGATGAACGCTATCCGGCTGGGGGCGGTCAACTATCTGAAGAAGCCGTTCCTGCCCCAGGATCTGATGGAGCGGATTGCAAAGGAGTTTGATAAAAAATGAGGACGGAAGCCCAGACAAGCATGCATCTGCTAATGGTCAGCACACTTAGCATCGTGAGCGTGCTGCTGAGCCTGATGGCCGTAATCATGTCGTGGGAGCTGTGGATGCTCCCCATCATCATCATCGGCTGCCTGACGGTATGGTGGCTCCATATCGGGCGGGTGGGTTCGGACATCATGTATGAGAACATATGTACAGGGCTGCTGATTATGGATTTCTTTTTTTTTGGCGTGCATTCAACCAGCCTCTATGATATCCCCATGGTGGCCTGTGTGGTGGTTCTGCTGCTCTCCCTGCTGAATAGAAAGCGTCTGCTGTATATGGCAGCCGCGCTCTATGTATGCCTGATTCTGTACCATCTTCTGGTGCTCCACACCGTCAGCGCCCGGCCTGAGGAGCGGACGGTGATGCGCCTGGTGATGGGATTTTGTGCTGTGACGGGCTCCGTGATTGTGGCCAGATACCGCATCAGCCGCAGACAGGTGGAGAAGGCCGGATATGCCCGCATGCAGGAACAGTTGGCCACGGCGGTACGGCAGAACGCCGATTTCCTGTCCAATGTGTCCCATGAACTGCGCACCCCGGTGAACATGGTGGTGGGCATCAGCGAGGTGACCCTGGGAAAGGACATCGCCCCGGATATCCGGGAGAACGTGCGGTCTATCAAGTTGGCCGGCAAACGCCTCTCCGGCCAGATCAACAATATCCTGGACTATACGGAGATCGTGGAGGGCACGCTGTCCGCCGCAAAAGAGCCCTATATGATCACGTCGGTGGTGAACGATGTGATTGCCATAACCGCGCTGCAGAACAGCGACAGAAACAGACTGGAAATGGTGTTCGACATCGACCCGAAAGTACCTTCGGTGCTGATCGGCGATGCGGACAAGATTTCCCATGTCCTGCGGATCCTGCTGGAGAATTCCATGAAGTTCACGGAGGAGGGCGGCATCGACCTGTACATCGGATTCCGGCGGGAGAACTACGGCATCAACCTGACCATCGATATCAGCGACACAGGAATCGGCATGGCGCCCGAACAGCTGGGACAGATAGTGGACGATTTCTATCAGGCGGATTCCGGGAGCCGCCGGTATGTGGGCGGGCTGGGGCTGGGCATTCCCATTGCCAGGGGACTGCTCCATTCCATGGGCGGTTTTGTGCACTTCGAGAGCCTGGATCAGCAGGGGCTTCAGGTACATATCACCATACCTCAGGGGGTGGCGGACGAAACGCCCTGCATCAGGGTTCCCGATGCCTCGAAGCTGTGCATCGCCTGCTTCTTCAAGCCGGAGAGGTACAGCCGAGACGAGGTCAGGAGATATTATGACCAGATGATCCTCCACATGGTGGAGGGGCTTGGCATCGAAGGGTATCAGGCCCATAATTTCGAAGGGCTGCTGAAGCTCCTGCGAGACCGCAAGCTGACCCATGTGTTCATCGCGCAGACGGAATACATGGCCAATCCCCCTTATTACGAGGAGCTGGCACAGACGATTCCGGTGGCTGTGATCGCGGACAAGGATTTCCTGCTGGAGGAGGACAGCAGGCTCTTAGTGCTGCGCAAGCCTTTCTTTGCACTTTCGGTGGTGAACCTGCTCAGCGACGAGGAGGGCGGGAACGACTTCGAGGAGGCCCAGGCCGCGGGCCGCAGGCCCTTTACCTGTAAGGGCGTGCATGTGCTGGCGGTGGACGATGAGGACATGAACCTCATGGTGGCCAAAGGCGTGCTGGGCAGCTACGGCATAAAGGTGGACACATGCTTAAGCGGGAAAGAGGCCATAGAGCGGTGTGCCGTGACATCCTATGATGTGGTATTCCTGGATCATATGATGCCGGGCTTTGACGGCGTGGAGACGCTGCGGCGCATCCGGGAGATGGACAATGGGGTCTACAAGGATTTGCCGGTGATTGCCCTGACGGCCAATACCATCAGCGGCGCCAGGGAGATGTTCCGCAACGAGGGCTTCACGGAGTTCATCCCCAAGCCCATAGAGCGCGCCGTTCTGGAGCGGGTGCTGCGGCGGGTTCTGCCGGATGAGTGCATCCAGTATGATGCGGCTCCCACAGCGCCGGAGAAGCCGGCTGAGGCCGAGACGGCGGAGGGGAAGGACGCTGCGGAATCGGCTGTGGAGGAGACATCCGCCCGCCGGGCGGAACCGGGGACTGCCCCGGGGACGGCCGCAGGAGAGGAACCAGTCCGCTGTACGGAACCGGGGTCTGCAGCGCAGACGCCTGCAGTAGAGGCATCTGCCGCCGAAGCGCAGACTCCCCCCGGGGATGCTCCGGAGGCAGCGGAGGGACAGGAAGAGCCTTTCAGAGCCTATGGCTCTCTGGTGCGCGCCGGAATCAACGTGGGGATGGGGATGGACTACTGCTGCGGCGAGGAGGCGTTCTACCTGGATATGCTGCAGATGTTCCACGACCAGGCGGAGGAGAAGAGGGCTGAACTGGTGGCCCTCTACGAGGCGGCCAACTGGACGGACTATGCGATCAAGGCCCATGCGCTGAAAAGCACGTCCCTGACCATCGGCGCGGAGGCGCTTTCCGCCCAGGCCAAGGCGCTGGAGCAGGCAGGCAAGAACGGAGACGTGGAATACATTCGGGAGAACCATCCCCTGCTGCTGCAGATGTACGGGGAGGTCTGCGAGAGCATTGCCGATTTATAAAGGGAGGTTACCGTGTTCAGGAAGTGGCTGGAAATCATTTTTGACCATAAAATAAGTCTGAGAGAGAGGATGTTCAGGCTTGTCACAGGCATCAGCATGGTGGCGCTGGTCTTTATCCTGGTTCTGGGCAGGAGCGGCGTGAATCTGTTCATATTGCCGTTGAGCCTGGCCTACATCTACATAGCGGCCAAAATCAGCATCAAAAAGGAATGCATCAATGCGGGGGCTGCGGCCATAGTGGTGCTGCTCCTGCTGTTGTACCCTGTGGTGTTCTTCACGGGAGGCGGACTCTACGGCGGGGTGCCTGAGTGGTTCGTGCTCTGCTTCATCTATATCAGCATCACCCTGGAGGGAAGGCGGAAAGGGGTGTTCTTTCTGCTGTGTATAGTGGAGACGGTCATCTGCTACTATCTGGCCTACCACTATCCGGATCTGGTGATGCCCAATACCATGGCCCAGGCTTATTTCGACTCTGCCCGCTCCGTGATACTGGTGGGCTTCCTGACAAGCATATTGCTCCTGTTCCAGAACTATCTCTACGAGGAGGAGAACAAGCTCACCAAGAGCCAGAAGAAAGAAATCGAGGAGCTGAACCAGGCGGAGAACCACTTCTTCTCCAGCATGAGCCATGAGATACGCACGCCCATCAATACGATCATCGGCCTCAACGAGATGATCCTGCGGGGGGACATTTCCGACGAGGTGGCCGAGAACGCCAGGAACATCCAGGGAGCCAGCAAGATGCTGCTGACCCTGATCAACGATATCCTTGACCTGTCCAAAATCAAGTCGGGCAAAATGGAGATTGTGAACGTGTCCTATGAGACCGGGGAGCTCTTCTCGGAGATTGTGAACATGATATGGATCAAGGCCCGGGAAAAGGGGCTGGAATTCAGGCTGCAGGTGGATCCGTCCATGCCCAGCATGCTCTGCGGCGATGAGGTGCGCATCAAGCAGGTGCTGATCAATCTGCTGAACAACGCGGTGAAATATACGAAGGAAGGCTCCGTCACCCTTTCCGTGCGCTGCGAGCGGGTGGGCGTGAACCGGGTGCGGGTCTGGTACTCCGTGGAGGACACGGGCCAGGGGGTGAAGAAGGAGAACATCCCCTATATATTCGATGCGTTCAAGCGTGTGGACGAGAAGAAGAACCGGCACATCGAGGGCACCGGGCTGGGGCTGAGCATAGTCAAGCAGCTTGTGGAGCTGATGGGAGGCGAGATCAGCGTCAACAGCGTCTACATGAACGGATCCACGTTCCTGGTCACATTGGAGCAGGACATCATAAGCGAGAGGGAGCTGGGGACATTCACCCTGACTTCCCGCATGAAGGTGCACGAGGGGGAGCAGTACAGGCACAGCTTCGAGGCGCCGGGCGCCCATGTGCTGGTGGTGGACGACAACGAGATGAACCTGATGGTGGTGCGCAAGCTCCTGTCGGATACCAAGGTGCAGATCGACACGGCGTCCAGCGGCGCGGAATGTCTGCGGCTGACCCAGTACCAGCATTATGACTGCATTCTGATGGATCACCTGATGCCGGAGATGGACGGGATAGAATGTCTCCATGCGCTGCATTCCCAGCCCGGGGGATTGTGCCAGGACGTGCCTGTGATAGCCCTCACCGCCAATGCGGGAAGCGACAATCAGCAGATTTACCGGAAAGAGGGCTTCAGCGGCTACCTGCCCAAACCCATCAGCGGCGCGTTGCTGGAGGCCGCCGTGCTGAGCATCCTGCCCAAGGAGCTGGTGGCTTTAAGCGAGACCGCCAGCCAGTCGGAGATCGGGAAGGACGTGCTGATCTTCGAACAGGCCAAGCGGATATCGCTGATGGTCACCACGGACAGCGTGTGCGACCTGCCGGAATCCCTGAAGCGGGAATTCGGCATCAGCATATGCCCCTACTATATCTGTACGGAGCAGGGGCGCTTCCTGGATGAGTCGGAGCTGATGGCGGATGAGCTGCTGGCCCACATGGCGGAGGGCAGGAAGGGCGTCTCCCAGCCCCCGGATGTGCAGGATTATGAACGCTTTTTCGCACAGAATCTGACGGAGGCACAGAACGTGATTCATATCACCATGGCGAAGCATGTCAGCGACGGATACCAGAACGCCCTGGAGGCGGCCAAGTCCTTTGAGAACGTCACGGTAATCGACTCCGGCCATCTCTCCAGCAGTATGGGCCTTTCCGTGCTCTACGCGGCCCATATGGCGGAGAACCACGCATCCAGGGATGAAATCGTGAAGACCGTGAAGAAGCTGCGCCGTTATATTTCGTCCGCATTCATAATCGACAGCACCCATATGATGTGCAAGTCGGGACAGATCTCCAAGCGGGTGCAGGTAATGTGCGACGCCCTGCTGCTGCACCCGGTGATTGTGCTGCGCAAGAGCCGGATGGCGGTGAGCAGCATGGAGATGGGGAGCTTCTACCATGTGATAAAGGGCTATGTGCGCAAGAAGCTGGCGAATCCCAGGGGCATCGACAGGCGGATTCTGTTCATCACCTACGCGGGTATGGACGAGGAGAGCCTGCAGTACATCCAGGAGCTGGTGCGGCAGTACTGCCCCTTTGAGCGGGTCTACCTGCAGAAGGCCTCCTCTGCCATCGCCAGCAACTGCGGGCCGGGCTCTTTCGGGCTGCTGTTCATGAGGAGGAACGAGGCTTCGATTTCCTATTCCGAGGGCTACAGGTAGACGAGTTGCCGTTCACGGGCAGTTCCGCCAGGTGTTTTCGTGCATAACGAAAATCACGAAACAGCAGACGGCTATGTCCCTGGGGCGGGAGGCCTCATATTTCTTGACATATCAGTTGAGATATACTATGATATGAATGGAGTGAAACGGCTTTTGATTTTAAGCGATTGACGGATATGCGCATGGAAGCGCAGAGGGGGATCAATATGGTAAACGTGGTCATCGCGCTGGAGGGCTTTGGCATCTGCCTGACTTTTATCGCGCTGATTCTCCTGCTCAACGGAGAGGGGGCCAGGGAACAGAAGTTCCTGATTTTCATTATGTGCGGAGCTCTGGTGCAGAATGTGGGCTATCTGCTGGAGCTGACCGCTCCCACGGTGGAGGCTGCCGTCACGGCGGTGACCGTGGAGAACGTGGGCTCTGCCTTCGTGCCGCTGTTTTATTGCTGGTTCACCTATCTCTATTGCAGCGCCACCCCGCCCAAGATACTTTTGCGGATTCTGGCCGTTGCCAATTTCCTTGTGCTGCCCACGGTGTTCTTTAACTGGCACGGCCTTTTCTACAGAGAGGTCAGATGGCTGACGGCCGCGGACGGGTTCCACTATGTCAGCATCACCTACGGCCCGCTGTACACGCTTTTTATGTTCACCCGCATCATCATTCCCTATGGGCTGTGCATATTCACTCTGGCCCGGGCCATCCATGTGCGCTCGGATCGGCAGGTGAACCGCCAGTACTGGACGATTCTGGGGATTTCCACCCTGCCGGTGATCGTGCTGGCGGGCTATGTCTTCAAACTGGTGAAGGTGTTCGACTTCACGCCCATGACTATGGCCATCTCCATGGCCATGGTAGTCATCGTGGTGTGGAGCAGGCGTGATTATGATTTCCGCCATCTTGCGGCGGAAAAGGTGCTGGAGAACCTGGGGGACGGGGTGATCGCCCTGGACGACCATGACCGGCTGGTGAGCTACAACAGGGCCGCCGCGGATATCTTCACCTGTCTGCCCGCCCACAAGCTGGGAGAGAATATCAGGGTGCTGGAAGAATTCCGGGAGGAAATGCTCAATGAGGACATCCCCCAGAGCTTCTCCATCAACGGCCAGCATTACGAGAGCCACAGCAAGAAGATCATAGACAAGAACGGCAGAAAGCAGGGCTGCGTCATATTGATTCTGGATATGACCGACATCAAGGCATACATCAATGAAATCAAGCGGGTGCGCCAGCAGGCGGAGAAGGCCAGCATCGCCAAAAGCGAATTCCTGGCCAATATGTCCCACGAGATACGCACCCCCATGAATGCCATCATCGGATTGAACGATATCATCATGGAGGAGTGCGCGGACACCCAGATTTACGGCTATGCCAAGAACGTGCAGTCCGCCGCCAGGAACCTGCTGGCCATCATCAACGACATTCTGGATCTGTCCAAGGTGGAGGCGGGCAAAATGGAGCTGTTGCCCACGGATTACTACATAAAGGTAGTGGCGGATGAAGTCGTGGGCATGATGGACATGGTCGCTTCCCAGCACGGGCTGATCATGAAGTACGAGATGGACGACAGCATTCCCTGCGGCTATAGGGGCGACCAGGGGCGGATCAAGCAGGTTTTGATCAATATCCTCAGCAATGCCATCAAATTCACCAAGAAAGGGTATGTGCGCATCGGCATCACGGGCAAGCCCGGTGAGAAGGCGGATGAGGAGCTGCTCACTTTCCGGGTGGAGGATACGGGCTGCGGCATCCGGGAGGAAGACCTGGGCAAGATATTCGAGGACTTCCGGCAGGTGGATTCCAAGCGCAACCGGAGCGTGGAGGGCACCGGGCTGGGCCTGGCCATCGTGAAGCAGCTGGTGGAGCTCATGGACGGCACCATTCAGGTGGACAGCACTTACGGCAAGGGGACCCTGGTCACCATCACCATCCTCCAGAAGATAACGGACAGCAGCCCCGTCTCCGAGATGCCGGAGATTTCTCAGACAGAGCAGGGCGTGGGGGAAAACTTCAAGGCGCCGGGCATCAAGGTGCTCATAGTGGACGACAATGTGATCAACCGTAAGGTGGCCAGAGGATTCCTGAAAAGCTACGAATTCGATCTGACAGAGGCGGAGAGCGGGCCGGAGGCCATCGAGCTGGTGCGGGACAATCGGTATGACATCATCTTCATGGACCATATGATGCCCATGATGGACGGCATAGAGGCTACGGAGATCATTCGCAGGGACTGTGGGGAGAACGGCACCGCCCCCGCCGTAATCGCGCTGACCGCCAACGCCATGGAGGGCATGCGGGAGCAGTTTTTGAGCAACGGCTTCCAGGATTTCATCGCCAAGCCCCTGGACAGGAAGGAGCTGAACCAGCTATTGCTGCGCTGGGTGCCGGAGAAGTACAGGCAGACAGAGACGGAAGGAAACGGGGCGGAGGAGCAGTGGAATCCGGAGTCCATCCGCATCGAGGGATTGGACATGAAGGCCGCCATGCAGTTTTTTTCCGGTGTGGAGGAGGAATTCCTGGATCTGCTGGAGCTTTACCGTATGGACGGGAAGCGCAAGACCGAACTGCTGCGCCAGCTTGTGGACTCCGATGTCCAGCGCTACCAGATAGAAGTGCACGGCCTTAAGAGCGCCTCCGCCAATATCGGCGCCATGGATCTCTCTGCCATGGCCAGAGCCCAGGAGAACGCCGCCGCCAAAGGGGACAGCGCCTTTATCGCCCGGGAATTTCCCGCGCTGTTGAAGGCCTACGAATCGCTCCTGCAGAATATAGGATTCTTCCTGGAACAGAGAAGACGGAATGATGATACAGAGGCCGCTAAGCTTCCCGCCCTGACTGCGCAGGAACTGAAGGAGCAGGTGGGCACGGCGCTGGATCAGCTGGAGCATTTCCGCTCCAGGGAATGTGCGGACGGTGTGGAGGAAATCCTGCGCCATGAACTGCCGGAGGATATGAAGGAGCGTCTGCTGCAGATACAGGAGCAGCTTAAGCTGTATGAGGATGACAATGCCGAGGAGCTGTTACGTCAGCTTCTGGCCATATTTTAAAAGGAGGAAGAGCGCAAATGACCCAAACAGGAGACGGATACGGCAAAAAACGTATCTTGGTAGTGGATGACGCAGCGATCATCTTATCGAGGATTTGGGATGCCCTGCGGAACGATTACGAGGTGACGATGGTGAATTCCGGTATACGCGCCTTGAAATATCTGGAACAGGAGAACACTGACCTGATTCTGCTGGACATCCGGATGCCCCTCAAGGACGGTATTCAGACGCTGCGGGAGATCCGCGCCATGAAAGACAGGAAAGACATCCCTGTAATCATGCTTACGGGCGTGGAGGATTCCCACTCCGTCCTGGAGAGCGCGAAGCTGGGAATCTGTGACTATATACTGAAGCCTTTCCATGAGGATGACTTGAGGAACCGGATCCAGCGGGCGCTGGAGCAGGACGGAAGGGTTTAGGGCAAGTGTTTCGTGGGAGAAAGGATTGAGCTATGAACAGCACGCTGACACAGGAAGAACTTGAACGGATATTGAACCAGGCGGTCCAGGACGTGACGGAGCGTACTGCAGGTGTGCGCCTGCACCAGGAAGACATGCCGCCGGGGGAGGATATGTGCACGGTACAGATTACCTTTGACAAAGGCTTCCATACCAGCCTGACCCTCTGTGCGGATACCAGTCTGCTGTACCGTATGGCCTGCAACTCGTTCCATGAGGAAATGCTGGAGCCCGAAGACCTGGAAGAGTTCAGCAAGGAATATTTCAATGTGCTGTGCGGCAGGATAGCAGGAGCCATGTTCCAGGCGACGCAGGTTCCGGCGCATTTCAATCCGCCGGCGTTCTACCGCGGGCGCTTTGAGCCGGAGGGAAGGGAGGTTCAGTTCGTCCTTACTTATTCCAATGAGTACAACGAGGGGGCGCAGCTGATCCACCATGTGCCCTGTGCGCAGCAGGACGAGGACGCCGGGGACATAAGCTGACAGAAGGGAGCATGTGAGATGAAGAGACGTGTCATGATAGTAGACGATTCCCGGCTGGTCAGGGTGCAGCTGGAAGATGCCCTGGCGGGCACGGATTACGAGGTGGCGGCATACTGCCGCAGCGGGGAGGATGCCATCGCCCGGTACGCCGAAGTGGCCCCGGATCTGGTGACCATGGATATCATCATGCAGGGGATGGACGGCATAGACGCCGCCGAGATCATCCTGAAGGAGCATCCGGACGCAAGGATCGTGATGGTTTCCTCCCTGGCATATGAGGACACCTTTGAGAGGGCCAGGAAGATCGGCGCCAGAGGGTTCGTGGACAAGCCCTTTTACCAGGAGCAGCTGTTAAAGGTGTTTGAGGAGGCCCTTGCCTGATTCTTCCTGCCTGATAAAAACCATGCAGAACGATAAAATACGACATAATTCCAGGCAGTGCCCCGCGCGTTGACATGCCCTGGAATTATGCCGCAGATATGGAGAGGCACCGCGCTCAGCGGAACAGCAGCGGCGAGCCGCCGTCAAATCCGTTGTTGATGTCCCGGAGGCTGTCCTTGAGCTTCTCGTTGGTGGCGCAGGAGGCCTCGCTCTGGAGATCCATATACAGGATGAACACATCCTCCAGGCTCATGCCCTTTTCAGCGGCGATTTCCTCCATCACAGGCCGCAGCTGCTCCAGCTGGACGGATACCGGCACTTTCTGTGGGTCGATCTCGCCCAGGGTATTTTCCGCGTATGCGTTGATGCGCTCCAGCATTTTTCTGTTCTCGTCAGTCATTGGCTTACCTCATGTCTTTCTGTTTTTTTCTGATTTATAGTTCGTCCGTTCTTCATCATCTCACCCTTTCTCAATTTTCAAGTATAGTTTATCACTAGATCCTTGTTAAGTACAGATATTTTTGGTAAAATAAATTTATCTTTTATTTCGATAGAAAAGAGGAACGAAGACAATGGCAGATATCAGACCGTTTTCCGCATACCGCCCGGCGCCGGGTATGGAGGGCAGGATAGCCGCATTGCCCTATGATGTGTACAACAGGGAGGAGGCCACGGCAGTGGTGGCCGGAAATCCCGACTCCTTCCTGGCCATAGACCGGGCGGAGACGGGCTTCGGCCCGGAGGTGGACACCTATGCGCCGCAGGTGTACGAAAGGGCGGCGGCTCTGCTGCGGGACCAGATCGCCCAGGGGAAATTCGTCAGGGAGGACAAGCCCTGCTACTATCTCTACGAGCTGACCATGGAGGGCAGGAGCCAGACCGGCATCGTGGCATGCGCCTCCATCGACGACTACGATGCAGGCGTCATAAAAAAGCATGAGAACACCCGGGCGGACAAGGAGCAGGACAGAATCCGCCATGTGGACGTGTGCGACATGCAGACAGGGCCTATCTTCCTGGCATATCGTTCGGACGCGGTGCTTCGGGAGATCATCGGGGCAGTGAAAAAAAATCCCCCGGCCTGCAGCTTCGTCTCCGAGGACGGCATCGGGCACAGGGTCTGGGCCATAATGGGAGAGGAGCATCCCATGGAGGAAGACGAGACGGAAGCGGGCAATGCGCTCCAGGGCATCCGGCAGCGGTTCGCCCGGATGGATGCCATATACATCGCGGACGGCCATCACCGATGCGCCTCTGCCGTGAAGGTGGGGCTCATGCGGCGGCAGGCCCATCCGGACTATACAGGAGAGGAGGAGTTCAACTATTTCCTCTCGGTGCTGTTCCCGGACGAGGAGCTGCATATCCTGGATTACAATCGCATAGTATTTGACTTGAACGGTTATACGAAGGAGGGATTCCTGGAGAAGATTTCCGAGGGCTTCCAGGTGGAAGAAGCGCCGGAGGCACCCTACCGTCCCAAAAGGAAGGGGCAGTACGGCATGTACCTGGACGGCGCATGGTACCGCCTGACGGCCAGGCCTCATATTTTATCTGAGGATGCCGTGGACGGACTGGACGTCTCTCTGCTCCAGGACCATCTGCTGGGCCCTGTCCTGGGCATCCTTGACCCGAAGACGGACAAGCGCATCGACTTCGTGGGCGGCATCCGCGGATTGAAGGAGCTGGAGCGCAGGGTGCAGGAGCGGCGGCAGCTGACTTCGGAGAAAGGATCTGGGGGAGAGGCCTTGCCCGCGGGACAGGGGACCGGGGCGGATATGGCGGTGGCGTTTTCCCTGTATCCCACATCCATGCAGGAGCTGTTCGCCGTGGCGGACGCGGGGAGGCTGATGCCGCCCAAGTCCACCTGGTTCGAGCCAAAGCTGCGCAGCGGACTGTTCCTGCACAGCCTGGAGGGATGAAGCGCTTCACCGAACATGGCAGGAAATCAGAGAAATCAGAGAACGAGAACGGTTTCATAGAACGATAAAAAGGCATCAAAGAAAGGAAACAGACGGCATGACGAACAAACTTTATCAGTTGATGAACTGGCCGAAAATCGAGGAGATCATCTACTCCGAGTGCGACAATCCCCACGAACTGCTGGGCCCCCACAGAGCCGGGAAACAGACCCTGGTGCAGGCATATTTCCCGGGAGCGGAGCAGGCTCAGATTGTGTTCGAAGGGACCGGCCAGCGGGTGGAGCTGGAGCTGGCGGACGAGGACGGCTTTTTTGCCGCGCTGCTGCCCCGGAAGGAGAGCGAGGTTCCCGCTTACCATTACCTGGTGAAAGGGAAGGACGGCAGCGAGAACGTCCGCGGCGAGGCATACCGCTTCGCGCCTCAGATTACAGAGAGCGATATGGACAAGTTCCAAAGCGGCATCCATTATACCATCTATGAGAAGCTGGGCGCCCATCCCATGACCATCGACGGCATCAGGGGCGTGTACTTCGCCGTGTGGGCCCCGAACGTCATGCGGGCCAGCGTGGTGGGGGACTTCAACGGCTGGGACGGCAGGATCCACCAGATGAGGCGGCTGGGGGACTCCGGCATCTTCGAGATTTTCCTGCCGGACGCAAAGGTAGGGGACAATTATAAATTCGAGCTCAAGATAAAGGGCGGGATGACCTATCTGAAGGCAGACCCCTACGGCAATGCCGCCCAGCTTCGGCCGGAGACGGCTTCGGTGGTGGCGGATCTGGACAGCTTTGTCTGGGAGGACGGGGAATTCCTGAAGGGCCGGGCCGGATTCCAGACAGGGAACGCGCCTGTGAGCGTGTATGAGATGTACCTGGGCTCCTTTGTGGCCCCTGCCCAAGAGGGGGAGGCCTCCGGCGGCTACGCCAATTACCGGGAGATCGCGTCGCAGCTGATCCCTTATATCAAGAAGATGGGCTACACCCACGTAGAGCTGATGCCCGTCATGGAGCATCCCCTGGACGGCTCCTGGGGATACCAGGTAATCGGTTACTACGCGCCTACGGCCAGGTACGGCTCTCCGGAGGATTTCATGTATTTCGTGAATGAGCTCCACAAGGCGGGCATCGGCGTGATCCTGGACTGGGTTCCGGCCCATTTCCCCAGGGACACCTACGGGCTTTCCAACTTTGACGGCACCTGCCTTTACGAGCATATGGATCCCAGACAGGGCTGCCATCCCCACTGGGGCACATTGATCTACAACTACGGCAGGCCCCAGGTCTCCAATTACCTGATCGCCAACGCCCTGTTCTGGGTGGAGAAGTTCCACGCGGACGGCATCCGCATGGACGCGGTGGCCAGCATGCTCTATCTGGACTATGGGAAAAAGGACGGCGAATGGGTGGCCAACATGTACGGCGGCAAGGAGAACCTGGAGGCCATCGAGATGATCAAGCACCTGAACTCCGTCATGAAGAAGCGCAATCCGGGCGTGCTGAGCATCGCCGAGGAGAGCACCGCCTTCCCCAGGATCACAGGGGCACTGGAAGAGGACGGCCTGGGCTTCGACCTCAAGTGGAACATGGGCTTCATGAACGACTATCTGGGCTACATCAGATACGACCCCTATTTCCGGGCCCACCATCACGGGGAACTGACCTTCAGCATGGTCTATGCCTACAGCGAGAAGTTCATGCTGGTGTTCTCCCACGATGAGGTGGTGCACGGCAAGGCCTCCCTGATTGGGAAGATGCCCGGGGACCGGGAGCAGAAATTCGCCAACCTCCGCCTTACCTATGCTTATATGATGACGCATCCGGGCAAGAAGCTGCTGTTCATGGGGCAGGATCTGGCCGAATTCGATGAGTGGAACGAGGCCAGGCCTGTGGAATGGGAGCTTGCCCAGGTGCCGGAGCACCAGGGGATTTCGGAGCTGGTAAAGGATCTGAACCATCTCTACCGCACCAGCCCCGAGCTGCACGCGCTGGACGATGCGCCGGAGGGCTTCGAGTGGGTGAACCATATCTCCTGGGAGGAGTGCTTCCTGACCTACCTGCGCAGGGGCGCTAAGAAGGACGAAATCCTGGTGGTCGCGGCCAATTTCTCGGGAATCGAGAAGGAGCTCACCATCGGCGTGCCCTTCCATGGGAAGTACAAGGAGATATTCAATTCCGACAGCGAGAAATACGGCGGCTCAGGGATCGTGAACGGCAGGGTGAAGCGGTCGAAGGAGACGGAGTGGGACGACAGGCCCTATTCCATCACGGTGAAGACAGCGCCCCTGTCCCTGAGCATCCTGAAGTATATCCCCTTCACGGCCCAGGAGCTGGCGAAGGAGAAGGCAGACAGGGCGGATAACGCATCATCGAAGAAAAAGACGGCCTCCCACACCGGGGACAGCGCGGATAAGAGGGTGGCCGCGGAAAAGAAGAGCACCACAGAAAAGAAGAGTGCTGCGGAAAAGAAGAGCACTGCGGAAAATAAGAGCGCCGCAGAGAATAAGAACACCGCAGAGAATAAGAGCGCCGCGGAGAATAAGAGCA
>NZ_CAPDXS010000038.1:0-6554 GCF_948601915.1 uncultured Acetatifactor sp.
TGGTTCCGTTCATATCCACGTTGATGGTGCTGCCTTCCTGCGCCTTTTCTTCCTCTGCCCGGATCACATCCCAGCCGGTCTTGCCGTCCCCGCCTTTGATGAACGGGATGCCTGTGTCCGGCCTGGTCTCTGTACTGCCGCTTCCCGACCCTGTCTCTCCCGGCTGGCCGGTTCCCGGATCTGTTGTACCCTCTCCCGGCAGTTTTGCGATCGGCCTTGTGTAGCTGTGGCCGCAGCGGATGCAGGTGTACGTCATGACTCCCTCCGCCGTGGCAGTGGGCTGCTTTGTCACGCTGCTCTGGTAATGGTGTCCCAGCGCCGCTATGGTTTCGGTATAGCTGTCACCGCAGGAGCAGGTATAGGTCCGTATCCCGGTGTCCGTGCAGGTCGGCTGCTTTGTCACACTGCCTGAGTAGGAATGATGGTGCGTTTCCTCCGGCAGCTTTGGTATGCTTTCCGTGTAGCTGTGGCCGCAGCGGGTACAGGTGTAAGTCCTTGTGCCCTCGCTGCCCGTGGTCGGTTCTTTGGTTACCGTGCTTGTGTAATTATGCCCTAATGCCGGTGTCGCATTGCCTGTTTTCGTCTTTGCGCCGCAGTCTTTACAATAGGTGTCCCCTGTGTAGCCGCCTGCGGTACAGGTTGCCGCCACAAACCCACGGACTTCCGTATCGCCATGCACACTGCCGTCCGTATCTCCATAAGGCTGGCCGCACCTGGTGCAGACTGCCCTTTTGGAACAGGTTGCCGTTCCGCCCGTGTGTCCCGGCGCCTTTACCACGATACCTGATTCCACTACAGAGCCGCACTTGGTACATTCCCTGTGTCCCAGTCCGTCCTCCGTGCAGGCAGGCGCTTTCTCGCCTGCCCCTGTATAAAGGATTTCCCCTGCCACATGGTCGCAGGCTGACCTTGTGATGGCAACCGTTACCGTTTCATTCTCATAGTTGCCTTTATCCGCCCCTGCATAAACTGCCACGGCGCTTACCGTTTTCCCGACTTCAAGGGCTGTATCCTGGTCTGACGCCTGCCATTCCCAGCCTTGCGGCAGTGATACGTCCCCTACTTTTTCAAGGCTGTTTGATACATCCATAGTGCTGCCCGGCATATTCGGTGCGTTCTGCGCCTTGTTTACGGTCAGTGTTACCTTTGCCTCCACGGGATTATAATTCGCCGTATCGGAAGGCGTAAGCACTACCGTGTACTCTGTCACGTTGCTGTCAGCCACCACAGGTTTTGCGGAAGGCTCTTTCCATGTAAATGTCCCTGCCACTGCGGCGGTGCTTCCGGCTCCGTCTCCTGCCTGCCCTGCGCCATTGCCGTACTGTACGGTTCCGCCTGACAATGCGGACGCATTCAGGGTGTCCCCATAAGTGATCCCGGCTGCCGCAGGAGATTTTGCAATATAAGGCGTTGCCTTTGCCACGTTCACCGTGATGGTTCTGGTCACGGTTTCATAATTCGTTGTATCTTCTGGTGTAAATATTGCCGCATATCCGTTGTTGTTTACTGTTGGGACAATATCTGCACTCTGCCAGTTCCAGCCGCCTTTCAGTGTATTTCCGTCCACGCCGGTAACTGTGGCGCCGGTCAGGTCATCGCCCTTTAAGGTTACGGAAGGGTTATATATCCTGTCTGCCACTATCGGGACTGCTGATACAGTCGGGACTGCCTTATTTACCGTAATCGCTGCCGTGCCTTCCACGGGAGCATACGCATTATCGGTCGGTATGAACACCCATACTGCACTTGTGGTTCCTGCACTTGGTTTTGCTGCGGCATCTTTCCACGCAAGGATGCCTTCCACTGTTTTTCCATCGCCATCAACAAAAACTGCATTGTTGAATCCCAGCCCTGACAGGCTCTCCCCATAGGTAAGGATAGTATTTGCCAGGGTTACTTCCGTGCCCTCTTTCAGTTCCACGGGTATCTGGTCAGTCAGCACCGCCTTTACCGTGACCGTAATTTCCTCATAATTTCGTGTTGTTATGGTAACGGTTATGGTTCCTGCATCATTTACATTTCCCTTTGCCAGCGTATAGGATAACACGCCGTTCTCCACAGCTTTTGCAGTAAATATCATATTCCCGGATGTTATTACTGGTTCCCCGTAGGTTACAGTCCCGCAATCCCTTGGGAGCAGTGACGCAAGGTTGATTTCCGCCGTATTTTCCCTGTCATAATAATACTTTTTATTGATCTCGCTTACCGTATATCCGCCCTTCTTTGCAACGGTAACGGTTATTGTTTTGTTCGCGGCGGCATTGTAATTTGCCGTTTCCGGTAAAGAAACAGTTATCGTTGCCGTACCTGCATTTTTGATGGTCACTGTCCCGTTTGACACGGATATAACATCTGTCCCTTCGGTCACTGCATACTGTACGGCTGTCTCAGGGTTGGTATCCGTGACGCCGCTTATGGTAAATGCCGGATCACCATAGTTCACATCGTATGCGGCTGTTCCAACCGTGATCTCTGTGTCTGCCTTTTTGATGGTCAGCGTCAGCTCATTTGTGCTGTCGGCGGCATTGTAGTTACCCTCCGCGTCCACATGGGCCTTGACCGTGTAGGTTCCTGCATCTGTCGGCAGGCCGTCTTTATAATCAGTCTCGCCCTGTTTTTTATAGGAATAGCTGATCGTTCCGCCGAAGTTTTCATTGTTCTCCAGCGTTACAGTCGGCGCTGTAATGACCGCCTGCTGGTCAGTGTAGGTCAGCTCCTGCGAGGTGCTGCTCCACGCAATCGTAGGCGTGGCCTTGCCGATGGTAAAACTCCCGTTATATGTGCCCTGATTATTCCCGATGGTCACGGTCACTTTGGCTGCTGTACCGGCGTCTATGTTATCGGCATAAACCACCGTATAATCCGTGCCCGCTGTCAGCGCCGTTTCGCCTCGCGTGACGGTCACTTCCGGCTTTTTCTCGGTGCCGTCATAAATCAGGTTATCTGTAACGGAAACGGTCACGCTGTCCCCGCACGCCGCGCAGGTGCCGGTGCCCCCGCTGAACGTGTAGGTGCAGTTTTCCGTACCCAACGTTTGCCCGCAGGCCAGACAGGTCTTGGTGTGGGTGGACGCATTTTCGTTGTGGGTGTAAGTACAGACGCCCTCGCCGGTGTGCGTGCACGCCTTTACCGTCACGGTGCCGGTCAGCCATGCGGGTTTTGCGTCAAGCGGTACTTCGCCTACCTCGTCGCCCACAAGTCCTTTTGCTTTCGCAATAGGTATATCATTTTGGTGATAGGCGTACCCGGGTGCAAGCATATCCTTCATCGTGACAGACGCATTACCATCTACCCATATTGCGTGTCTTCCACTGTATGCTCCACCGGAGAGGACTATGTTTCCGCCCCCATTCACCCATAATCCATGTTCCGTTCCCGAGATAACTCCGCCGGAAATATTGACGGTTCCCCTGGTAATTTGCACACCGTAATATCCTGAAACAGTCCCGCTTTTGATGGATAGCGTTCCGCCGGTTACTTCGATTGTAATATTAGAACTCTCAATCTTTCCGCCGGTTCCGCTGTCTTGAATGGTAAGGCTGCCGCCTGAGATATAAAATGCGCCATAGTGAGATGCTTTGACAGTCTGACCGTTCAAATCCAACGTGAAGGTGCTGCTGCCTCTGATTCCAATGTAGTTGCTGCCTAAATCCACCTCCGACAGCAGGGTTACTGTCGCGCCGGAGTTTCCTTCTGTGAACGCATCGGCCAAAGCGCCTACATAGGTGGTGGTGCTGTCCTTTTTTACCCTCGCCACGGCAGTAACCGTAACATTCGTTGTGGCAGTCGCGCCGGACGCATTACCGCTCTCAATGTATTTCACTGTAAGGCCGATTTCTTTGTTCAGCGCACTTTCCGGCAAATTGCTGGTATCTACCGTCATGGTGTGAACGCCGTTTTCTACAGTGGAAGGAGCAGAGATTTGTATGTTATCATAGTAGACCGCCATCTGCTCCCCGGCAGGTGTATCAAACTCGGCCGCGGCCATGATCGCGTTGTTGGCCGGAAATGTAGCGGTAGCCTTGACGATAATCGTTTCACCAACGCTAAAGGTATTGGCGGGTGTCGTACCGTCCTCTTTATAGGTCACAACATCAGATAGCGCGGTTTGTCCTCTGGCTATGGTGACGGTTTTCGAGAGTGTCCCCTTGCCGGTGTGGGTATATTTAACGGTATACTCCAACTCGGACACCTTTTCTACGCTCAGTTCCCAGCCGTCTGTACTGGCAGTGAATGTCTGCCCGCAGATGGTCACTTCTCCATTCAGGCTGACTGCACCCTTGATCTTTTCCGTCAAATCCTCCCCGGTATAGTGCCAGTCCTCCGGGACAGAGATCATATCCTCCGTCAGATTCTCGGTGGTGAACGCACTGCCGCCGCTTAATGTGCCGCTTCCGGACAGGCTGGCTCCGGCAGGGATGTTCAGCGTATAGTCCGCAGGGACAGTATAGCTCCCGTCCAGGGTCACATCGCCGCAGACAGTGCCTGCGCCGTTCTCAAACACGATGCCGGTGGTTTTGTTGACGGTCGCCGTCGCGGTTGTGTTCCCGCCGTTGCCGATGGGAGCGCCCGCATACTCACCGCTACCGTTTCCTTTGGCATCCACAATGCCACCGGTAATGGTGACGCTGCCGATGCCACCGATCCAGGTTAAATATTGGCTTTTAGTTCCACCGCCGCCGCCAATGCCTGCGGCATAGTTGCCTCCAACAGCGGTCACTTTCCCGCCACTGATGGTGACGGTGCCATTACCGCTTTGGGTGCCGCCGCTACCGCCACCAATGCCCGCACCTAAAGAGCCGCCTGTGGAGTGTATCGTGCCACCACCAATAGTAATATTCCCGGTACCACCGTTTGTTTGACCACTGCCGCCACCAATGCCCGCACCGCCATTATTATCCGAGTAAGACATCGCTGTGATGTTGCCGCCGTAGATGCTAATATTAGTTCCGGCACCGCCGTTTCCAGTACCACCACTACCTCCGCCACCAATACCTGCGCCGACGGAAAATCCTCTACTCTCAGCGGTAATCGTGCCACCATATATCTTGATGGTACCGCTGTTGCCGCCATTTCCAGAGCTTGGGGTACTGCCTCCAATGCCTGCGCCGCTATACCATCTAGACGCACCACCAGTTGCGTTGATTACGCCGCCATGAATGGTAATGCTGCCGCTGTCAAAGATGGTGGTGCTGCCGCCGATGCCTGCGCTGGCATTGTTGCTGCTGTCAGTTGTACCTGTGGCGTTCAGCGTCCCGGTGCCGCCAGACTGGGCGTAGATGGTCAGGCTGTTGCCGGTGGTCACCACAATGCCCTTTTCCGCTGTGAGGGTACAGCCATCCACCAGAATTAGGTTCACTTCGCCGCTGACTGTGATAGGTTCGGAAATGGTGACGTTGCCGTTGACCACATACCAGCCATTGTACCATGTGACCGCCGCCGCGCTGTTTTCCACCGGGGTGCAGCTATCGGCTGTCTCCTCTGTGCAGACAACTTCGCTTTTGCTTTCGTCCCACGCCGCTTTCTGATAGACTACGGACTCTCCGCCCCTCAGCAGCATCTCCCCTCCGCCTAACTCTACCTCCACTTCCAGCGCAGCCGCATCTTCCGCCAACACAAAACCTTCCGGCAGAAATGCCGTAAAGGTATATGTCCCTTCATACGCCCCGTCCTCCGGATAAGATGCACACTTCCAGCCTGTCAGGGTGATTTCCGCATCTTCTGTCTCTGGCGCTGCTTCCGCATCTTCCTCTGTTTCTTCCCCATCTTCCGCCGCATTCACTGCAGCTACTTTGGCCTGTATCTTCTCTGGCAAGAGAGCAGTCACATCTTCCACAAATGCCGGATTTTCCCTGCCTGCTCCGGGCAATGCCAGTATACCGTCCGTCAGATATTCTTCCGGGTCGATCCATTCCCATGCCGTAATGACCTTTTCCCCGGTTACTTCCTGAACCTCTGTTTTTTCTCCCTTGCAGGAGGAAAGGTCGGCGCCTTCCGCACCGCATACGGAACAGTCCTCATTGATGCTGTCCTCCGTGCATAATGTCTCACAGATACATTCCGCCGTATCTGTGTCGGAAGCTTCTGTATTTTCGGTATTCTCCTTGGTATCCTCCGGCTTCGTACCATTACAGATTTCGCAGACATAGCCGCAGTCCTGCGCTTCTTTATAGCCACAGCTTTCGTCATGCTCGTGATGGCAGTCTAATATCTTTGTGATACAGCCGCTTTCCTCACTACATACATGGGTACAGAGTGACGGCTCCCGATTCCCTGCATCAGAGGGCGTAGCATTTCCTTTTCCCGTGCTTTCCTCTGTTTCCTCCGTTTCCGGATAACACTCGTCCGTATGCTCATGCACACACTCCGTAACGGTCTTATAACATTCTTCCCCGGAATGCTCTTCTTCCGTGGAATGCTTTTCTTCCGTATGCTCATGGGTACACGGCTGCGCTTCCGCATAGCCGCACTCCGCCGTATGCTCTGTGTGGTGAGTGCAGGAACCTGATACAGATTCTTCAGCCAGCACCCCTGTAGGGTACAGACTCACGCAT
>NZ_CAPDXS010000038.1:6564-17722 GCF_948601915.1 uncultured Acetatifactor sp.
GACTGGAGTTCAGACGTGTGCTCTTCCGATCTGCCAGCGCAATTATGACACTTAAAATTCTGCGTTTCATATAACTTCTCCCTCCTTGCACTCAACATATTGCTGGATTTGTTCTCTCAATTCCTTTATCCATAGCTGCTTTTTTAACAACAGTTCATCCATCACGGCATATATCTCATTCAGCCTTATGTTGTCTCCGATAAAAGGATCGGGGGTAAACATTACCGTACACTCATGGTCATCTGTCGGAGAAAAGAAAGACATCTGCGGCAGGTCAGCCAAAGTGTGGGCCTCTACTATTGCCAGATCCGCTGGGATACCGTTCTCATCCATCAGCATATCCTTAAGTTTTGTACTGGTATGCACACCATAAAACCGTATGTTTTCCTTGAACATCAGGTTTGCCAACAAAGTGGGCAGGCTGCCGCAGAGAACGACATAAAGTTTCCTGTCATCAAGGCGCATAGCCGTCCTTTGCTCCGGCGATACCGGATGCGGGATAAGTGGCGGCGATACAAAGACAGGAGTTTTCTGCCCTGTGTTCTGTTTTCCTTTATTTTTCATATATGTATCACTCCCTGTTTTGCATAAAGTAGACTCAAAACCACTCGCTTTTTTTATGCATTTTTCTGCTTATTTCTGCTATTTTGACTGCATTCCGGTTCTGAACGCTGTGGTTTTAAGTCTACTTTTAACCACTCGCCAAAAATTCCTTATATCTGGCCTTGACGATCAGTCAGCCCTGCCGAATTGCTGTTTTTCCTGCAGGGCAGATGATCCTGCGGGCTTGAAAATCTCCCGCACATGCCTATTTAGTCTATTTTATGAGTTTTTATCTTTTTTTCCAGTACCAAAAATGTACGGCTCTGTTCAAAACTCGTACTTGACAAATTGTGGTTTTAGTGATATGAAAAAATCTGCATCTCACCAGGTCGGCTGTGATGCAGATTTCTCTTTATGGCTTAATCTTCATAAGTGCAGGAACTCTTTTGCGATAAGGTCGTCCCCCATATTTTCACATGGATGTGGGGGCCTAACGCAAGATCCTTTTTATCCAGGGATGTCCTCCACGGCTCCCATGCCAGGCCTGTGGCGCCCTCCGCTTTTACGTTGATCCTCCGCACGTTCCCTCCCAGCGCTATCCTGGTGTCAAACGATGCCGTCTTATTCTTGCCGTTCTCAGGCCATGCCTTGGCAACTGTTGTTTCTTTTCCGTTCTCATCATATCCGGTTATTTCCTGCCAGGATACGGTAAACCTTGCCACATACGCGCCCTGATGCTCCAGCTCCAATTCTCCGGAGGAGAACCTTTCGATCTTCTCATCCACATACTGCGTAGTGCCGTTGATAACGGCCGGCTGGTTTTCTTTCAGGAACGCCACCCGGTAATTCAGAGGGATGCCCGGATTCTCTTTGCTGAACTGGGTATCGGAAAAAATGACTCCGTTCACCTTCCTGGCATTGTCCTCATTCATATCAAATCCGCTGAAGGACTCCGGGACGCTCCCGCCCATGATGACATAGCTGAATCTGGTGTTTTTATAGACATCCGAATACTTGTCGTTTCTCTCCGGCCCCACGTCCACGCCTTCGATGCTGACGGCGGCATTGATGGCTTCCTCAAAGAGATGTTCCTCACAGTCCGACTCAAAATTGATATAGATCTCCCTGCCGTACACCACGCTCCCCACGTAGGCGGGCGGATTGTCATTGTTTACCCCAAGTCTTACCAGATCATTCCAGGTGGTGTCATAGCTGAATGCGTCAGCAGGTTCAGCATAAGGATGCACCGATGCGGTATAATAAATCTGCTTATAGCTTACCAGATAATTGCTTTTCTTTTTCCCCGTGGTTCCGCCGGCATTCGCTCCCAAGCCGATCCCCAGGGCGTCTTCAAGAAATCCCACATCGCAGCCGAACTTGAGCTGCATCTCCTTTTCATCGTGGATCAGGGATGATGTGTATGTCATGATGGCAGGCGCATTGTAATCTTTTGAATAGTTGTCCAGCCATGTGTTCAGTATCTGGTTCAGTGCGCTTTTGACATTTGCGTAGGTCATACTGCTGAGGCCAACGGAGCCATCCTGTGCCAGACCGGGCAGATCTACGGACAGGACATTGCGCCCAGGCTGTGCGCCGAGGGCCTGGGGTTTTCCGTCCACCAGATAGGAATTGGCCAGCAGCAGAGCGCCCGGATAGATCAGCGCATTATTGCTGCAGGGTACGGCAAGGTCGATGGCCTTCTGTATATTCTGTACCTCTCTGGTGACCACAATGTATTCGGAATCCTCCATCTGTCCTTCCTTGGGTTTGACATTGGACACCGTGTTTCCCTCAAATGCCAGGATCTGCTTGGGATCATATTTCAGGGCCGCAATCTGACTGTTGATTATTTCTGCATTTTTGTTCATAATATTATAACCTCCTAAATTTTTTCGTGGGTCTCCAGCGGGCGCTGGGCGAGATAGTTATGCGGTATAATCATATAATCCAATTTAACTGCAAACGTGCGATTTCCCATCTTCATATATTCACTTGTTTTAATATGGTCATGACGCATGCATATAGGGACTATATATACCAGGCTTCCTATACTGATACTTCTTGCCAAATTTCCTTTGATTACATGCCCACCGCATATAATACATCCACGTTTAGACCGAGTTATATGTAGATTTGATTGATATTCTACCTGATTTCGAGTTTCATAAACCATTTCATCTGTACAACATTCGATGACCGGATTCTCATTGTTTACTCTTTTATATGTTTTTTCCCATAATTCAATCCAATTACGATATTCATGATTTGTATCTGGGTCTATGGGCTTTGAATCATAAGTTGAGCCTATCACGTTGCTAAAACTTACTCCTTGATCAATGTATTCCCAGCCTTTGTATGTCGACTCCAACGGCACTACAATACAGTCATCCCCATAATCGCCCCCTTTCTCATAAATATCATGCAACACCCATCCATCGCCTTCCCTTTTGTACACCAGACGGAACCGCTCCCTGTCCTCATCAGACAGTTTCAGCTTTTTCCCTTCTTCTGTAAAAGACAGGTCTTTCAAGTAATACGCCATATCTCTACCTCCGACTTATTTTGGGTTCCCATGTTCACCGTATCTCTACTCTACCACCTGCTGCGGCTCCTGTCAAGCCTGTATTTTTAATTTTATTCTTTTTATGTACGGTGGCATAATCCGTTCAAAACTCGTACTTGACAAATTGACATTTCTGTGTTTTTACCCTATACTGTTCAAAAACAGGGAGGGATTTCGCATGGAGGAATTAAAGCTCGCGCTCTGCGAGGACGATAAAGAGGAGCAGGAACGGCTGATATGTCTGGCCCAGGCGGGACAGGTTCCGGTCAGTGTCACCGCCTTTGAAAACGGTGAAGCGTTCCTTAAGGATTACCAGCCAGGGCGGTTTGATATGGTGCTCATGGATATCTATATGGGCGGGATCTCCGGGGTGGAGACCGTGCGGCGGCTGCGGGAACAGGAGCCGGACCTGCCAGTGGCCTTTGTCACCTCCAGCCAGGACCACGCCCTGGACGGCTACCGCCTGAAAGTGGCGAAATATATCGAGAAGCCGGTAACACAGGAGGACATGGACGGCGCCATCGCCCTTGCGGCGCAGTGGCGTGAACAGGCGGCCGTGGAGGTGATCCTGCAGGGGAAAAAGCTGTCGCTGCCAGTAAACCGCCTTGTCTTTGTGGAACAGCGGGCGCATTATCTGCTGTTCTGGTTCGAGGGAGGCGGGACCAGACAGGCAAAGGGCAGGCTGGACGAGCTGGAGCCCCAGCTTGCCGGGTTTCCTTTCTTCCGCAGCCATAAGAGCTACCTGGCAAGCCTCGCCCATGTAGCGGACATCGACCAGGAACTGCTTATGTTCCGCATGAAGGACGGGCAGGGCGTCTATATCCGGCGGGACCGCCTGAAAAGGGCGAGGGAGGCCTGGGAGGACTGGCTGTTCGCCCAGGTCAGAAAGGGGGCCTGGTCATGAGGGTACATAAAATACAGCGGGCTGTCATGACGGCCCTGTCCCTGCTCTTTCTGGCGCTCGTCACGCTGCTGCTGGGCGCAGCGCTCCTGTTCCGTCCGGAAGTGGACCCGCGTGACGGCGTAGAGACTGTTTCTGACTGGAGCATGGACGGGGAAGACATCCGGCTGCCCCGGTCCTTTTCCCGCCTTTCCCCCCGCACCCCGCTGACGCTGACTGCCAGAATCTGTCCGGAGCCGGGGGATTACCTGTATATCAAGGCTGTCTACACACCCGTGAGGCTTTACGCGGACGGACATCTGATATTTGAATACGGACAGGACGGGGACTTCCCGGCATTCCTGCTGGACCCGCCCACAAAGACGGCGCTGGTGCCCCTGCCGGAGACCGGCCCGGAAGTAACGCTCACACTGGAATACCTTTCCCCCTCACAGAGGGACGTAGCCACGCTCCACCCCGTCCTGCTGGGGAGTCCGGCCCAGATTACGGCAAGGCTGTTCACGGAAATGGGGTTCTCCCTGTTCTTTTCCGTGTTCCTTCTGGTGCTGGGGATGATCATGGCCCTGGTCTCCCTGATCTTCCTCCGCTTCGGCAGCTCTGGGACAGCTTTTTTCTGGCTGGGGCTGTTCTCCCTGTGTACCGGCGCATGGTCCTTTGGGGAATGCAACCTGACAGGACTGCTCATAGATAACCCGCCCCTCCTGTACCTGCTGGCCTTTCTGGGGCTGTTCACCCTTGCCATCCCGCTTCTGCGCTTTGCCCTGGTAGTGTTGCGCCCACACGCCCGGCCACTGCTTGAGACGCTGTGCTCCCTTATGGTACTCTGCGTCTGCGGGGCGGCAGCACTGCAGCTTTTTGGCATTGTATCCCTGTCGAGGAGCATGTACCTGTTCCATGTCCTGACGCCCGCCTGTCTCTGCGCCCTTGCCGGGACTGCCCTGTGGGAGGGCATACGCTTCCGGAACCGGATGGCGCGCAGGCTCCTTCTGCCCATGGCGGTCCTGGCCCTTTCCGCCCTGCTGGAAGTAGCGAACTACTATCTGTTCCGGCTGAATGTGCAAAAATCCTTTTTCGTCCAGGCCGGCGTCCTGGTCTTTGTGGTGCTGGTCAGCATCCAGTGCGGGCACTTCATGGCCGAGACGCTGGAGCTGCTGGAAGAGAACTACAGGCTGGAAAAGGAGCTGTCCCTCCTGGAAAGGCAGGCCAGGATGCAGGAGGAGCACTACCGCCGGATCACGGAAGCCGCCCTGCAGGAAAAACAGCAGCGCCACGATTTCCGGCATCACACTGCCGTCCTGCGCGGGCTGCTGGAAAAGGGGGAGGCACACGCGGCGTCAGCCTACCTGGATGCCCTGACCGCACCGTCCTCATGGGAAAGCCTCCCATCCGTCTGCCGGAATGAGACCGTCAACGCAGTGGCGCTCCACTATCTGGACATGGCGGCCCGGTCCGGCATCACGGACTGCTCCATCCGGCTGGAGATCCCGGAGGATACCGGCAGCGTTCCTGCCCATGCGCTCTGCGTTGTGGTCGGGAATCTGCTGGAGAACGCGGTGGAGGCCTGCGCCGGGGCGGACGCGCCCTTTATCCGTATGCGCGGCAGGCTGGCGGACGGCTTGCTCACCATTGTCATGGATAACCGGTACGCCGGCATCAGCAGGACACCGGAGGGCGGTTTCCTCTCCGGGAAACCGGGCGGCGGCATCGGGCTTTTGTCTGTCCGCTCCATTGCGGAAAAGTACGGCGGCGGGTGCCGTTTTGAGGCGGCGGACAGCGTATTCTCATCCTCCGTATATCTGCGGCTTTCCTGAAGCGCAATGAACCGTCTGCCCGGCAGGGACAATGCGCTGTCAGCTCTCCCCCACGTCTTAGGTCGTTCCTGATTGTCTGTGGGGCTGCGTCAGGCTCAGTCCAGGGCGATTCCCGCCTCCCGCAGCTTGCGGTACAACACGGAGATCTCCATGCCGCAATGGTCTGCCATCTGTTTTCCCGTGATCTCCCCGCTGCGCCAGCGGGCAAACCATATCTCAAAGTCCTCCGGCAGTTCTTTCTTCTTCCGGCCGAACCGAACACCGCGGGCTTTGGCGGACGCAATGCCCTCCGCCTGGCGCTGGCGGATGTTTTCCCGCTCCAGCTGGGCCGCAAAGGAAAGCACCTGCAGGGTCAGGTCAGCGATAAAGGTCCCCAGCAGGTCTTTGCCATAGGTAGTATCCAAAAGGGGCATATCCATCACCCGGATGTCCGCCTGCCGCTCCTTCGTAATCATGCGCCACTGCTCTATGATCTCCTGGTAGTCCCGGCCCAGGCGGTCGATGGACTTGACACAGAGCAGGTCGCCGGGCCTTAAGCGTTTTACCAGCCGCTTCCAGGCCGGGCGGTCAAAATCTTTCCCGCTCTGCCTATCGATGTACAGGTTCCGTTCCGGAATCCCAAGCGGAGCCAGCGCGTCCAGCTGGCGGTCAGTGTTCTGGTCTTTTGCGGATACACGGATGTATCCGCAAATCTGTTGTTCCCTCATGATCGTTCCTCCATACGGTTTTCTTTTGATTGTATGGGAAAAAGAGGGGTTCCGGCATTTCCACTTTGTAGTTGCGTTTCTCCGGGTTCAGAGTTAACATACACCAACCACGAGAAAAGGAGGCGTTCTTTATGGACAAACAATCTACATTGTACCAGCTGATGGGCATGCGCATGAATGGCGTCATGAACGGGATCACACAGCGGGACGAGGATTACCAGGCACTGCTCCGGGCGGTTGATGAATACTCGGATAAGCTGGAGGCGCTGCATCTCCCGGCGGAGGCCATGAAACTGGTCGACCGCTATGTGAGCGGATACAACGCCATCGGGAGCCGCTACGGGATGCTGGCATACCTGCTGGGATTTTCCGACTGCCGGGAGCTGCTCTTAGATCCGGCACAACCTGGAAAGGAGGCTCTGACAGATGGACTCTTATAACCTTTCCTACACCCTCGATCCTGAACAGTGCAAAACCCTTTCCGGCCTTGCCAGACGGTGCAGGGACATCAACGGCTGGGGGCCACAGGAGCTGCTCCAGTATGCCGCCACTGCCAATTCACAGGCGGAGATAGACTTGAAACTGGATTTTTTGCAGGATGCGGTCGCACATCTGGAAATTGTACACAACTCACAGGCGGAAAAAGACGCCGTGCGCATCACGGAGGAGGAACGGGCTGTCTGCCGCAGGGTTGCCGATGCCTTTGCGGAAATGTACAGCCTGGACCTCATGGTGCTGGATGCCGGGCAGTACGGCTTTGTGAAACTGCAGTATTACAAACACCCTTTTGGTTTTGACGAGACCGGCATCTTCACCTCCGGCAGGGACCTGTTTGACGACCTATGGGGTGAATGGTATTCCCTGCGGCTCCTTGTGCTCACGAAAGGCACTCCCCTGGCTGAACTGGACTACCAGGACATGTTCCGCTGTCTGCCGGAAAATCAGCAGAAAGAGATCCTGGGCAAACGGGAGTATTTCCTTGTGCGGTCCGGGATCACCCTCTGAGGGCGCCTTATGAACAAAGCGGAACGGATCAGGCAGGGCGGCTCCCCCATCATCGGCTATAACATCCGCCGCCTGCGGGAACAGAAACGCCTGCGGAACATGGACCTGGTAGCAAAGCTGCAGCTGGAGGGCATCCCCATCAGCACCAGCTCCCTCAGCAAGATCGAACAGGGGGCCTGCAACCCTACCACCGCACAGCTGGTTGCCCTCCGGGAAATATTGGGGTGCGATTACAGCGACTTCTTCAGTCCCTGCTGAGTCCATCCCCTGCCCTGGTTTTTCAATCTCCCCGGCTGTCCTGTAACTGCATATTCTTTCTCTGCCGGTAAAATATTTCTTAGGGTGATACCTTCACCGCTTGTGTCATCATGGCATATCCCTTATGCCGTCAGGAGGGCGCACTTCCCCCCTGGCGGCATTCCTTTTTTATTTCAGCCGCCTTTCAGGGTAAAAAGCAGGCTGCTTCGCCCGCCGTTCTCCCGCCAGCGCTGTTCTTTTGTGACAAGCCCTGCCCGCACCAGGTCGTCAATGGCCCTCTCCACCGTCCTGCGCGAAAGCTGCAGCTCTTTCGCAACCGTGTTGATGGCAGGGTAGCACTGCCCCTCTTTGTTGCTGCGGTCCTTCAGGTACATATACACCGCCTTTGCCCGGTGCGGCAGCTCCTGGGAATAGATCTCCGTAAAATATCCCATAGGCGCCCCCTAATCTGTCCGCAGCGGCATGCGCCTGGGCAGGCGTGAGTGCTCTCTCTCTTGGAGTACAGGCGTATGGCCCTGGCCGCCCGTCCGGGCTGCGCTTGGCGGCAGGGGCGGCTCCCCAGGTTCCCCATCCTCCATTTCCTCATCCTCACGGCGGCGCAGGATCTCCTGTTCCAGTTCAAAGCGATCCGCATAGAATACCTCCCTTGCCGCCCTCTCCGGCACTTCATAAGCCGCCCCGAATACGATCCCCCACTTTAAGAACAGGGGGAGCTTTGTCTGCATGGGGCAGCACCCGGTCTTTGCAAGGATAAAGTGCCCTTTGGGGAGCGTCTTTAATTCATCCGGGGACATCAACGGCCGGCCCATCATCTGCAGGCTCTGGCTGGGGTCGTTCTTCCCCCTGGAGATGGAGCCGGACAACACTGTCCTGTTCCCCAGGGCTTTGGAGAGGATGTCAGCGCTCTCCGAGTTGGGTGCAAAGCCGCCGAACAGGATGTCCTGGCAGTTGTCGGTGATGATGCTGGAGCCTTCCTTCCCGTAGTTCTTCTGCAGCTGCGCAAAGCTCTGGATGATGGGCACCATGCTGATCCGTCTGGAACGGCCTGCGGAGAACATCATCTCCATGGACTCGATCTTTGGTATGGTTCCGATCTCGTCCGCAAACACCATGACCCGGTTCGGTAGCTTTCCCCCATGCTCATCCGCTATGGAGAGCATCTCCCGGTAGAGCTGCTGGAGAAATAAGGATACCATGAAGTATTTTGTGTTATCTTCCTCCGGCAGCACGATGAAGATGGCCGCCTTGCTGGTACAGAAAGTTTCCGTGTCCAGGGTGCTGTCAAAGCACAGGATCTGCTCCATCTCACTGTCCAGGAATGCGTTCAGACGGCTCATGGCGGTGGAAAGCACCGAGGCCATGGCCTGTTCCGCGCTGTTTAATGCCGCCCCTGCAAACCACCTGGCCTTGTGTTCGGCGGGCAGCTTATCCATCAGGAGCTGGAACAGGTTCCGGTTCTTTACGGGGGACGGCGCCATCAGGTCCTGGAGCAGCTTGAACACGGAGACGATGTGGCGCTTCTGGGGCGGGCAGTATTCCGCAATCAGCAGGATCACCGATGCCAAAAGCCCCTCCGCCGCATCATAAAAGAATGCGTTCTGCCCGTAGCTGCTGGCCTGCGCGCCGTCCGAGCAGATGATGGTCTTTGCCGTGATCTTGGCATACTTCTCCGCCCTGGCCTTGGCCGCCAGGTTCCCTGCGTCCGCAAGGTATTCATCCATGTATTTGTTCACCATGGTCAGGATGTTTCCGCCGTCCGAGCGGGTGGGGTTGCGCAGGTCAAGGATGGATACCCGGTAGCCGTAGTGATCCTTTGCAATCCCCGCATAGTTGCGGAACAGGTCGCCCTTGGTGTCCGTGGTCACAAAGCTCATTCCGGACGCACAGGCGTATTCGATGTTGGGGTATAGAAAGTTGGCGGTCTTGCCCACGCCTGCGGCGCCGATCATCAGGCAGTGGATGTCCCCCTCGTCCACCAATGCGGTGATGCCTGCCCCATGTTTTTTGTACCCGACCACCAGCCCCTGTGCCGCAGGCAGGTTCTCGCCCCTGCGCCATTTCTCCGGCTCGTAGGGGACATGGGCATAGGTCTCCCGGATCTCCTTTTCCGTGGCGAACCGCGCCGTGCCGTGCTGGCCGTCCCCTACGGTCCGTGACTTGATCCCGTTTAAGGTGTAATAATGGGACAGCAGGGAAATTCCGCCGATGACGGCGAACATCCCCGCACCCATCAGTATCAGCATTACGACTGGCTGCATATCTGTGCCATCCCTCCTTCCTGTTTCTGGGCCTGCAGCTTTCCAGCCACAAAAATATGGGCCCTGATGCATTCCATCGTCAGGCCCACACATTTTTTGACCAGCGTTTCCTTTTCCTCATCCGTTCCCGGCCCCGTTCCTGCAAAACACGCCATCACGCTTTCAAAGGCATCCTGCATGTCTGTAAGCCGGGATTTCAGGTTCCCCCTGTCCTTATGGGGCCTGTACCTGCTGCACAGGTTGTCGATGATCTGCCCCGGCGCAGCCTCCCGTCCAAGCTCCCTGCCGCATTTCTCCATGATCCTGACAGCGATCCCCGCCAGGAGCAGGCCGTCCCCGTCAAAGGCATCCTCCAGCTGTTCCGGGCCGGTGCCCTTCTGCAGCGTCTGGTAGATCCCGTAGTGGTACCGTTTCAGGGATTCCGCGGTGGCATGCCTGGGATCGATGCTTTCTGCCACTTCCTTAATCGTCCCGCACCACGCCCTGCACTCCGCTATCCCCGGATGTTCCTTTGCCGGGATCGGCTCCATCCCGTTCTGCGCTTTCAGATCCTCGTTCCAGTCCTTGTTGACGGGCTGCAGCATTCTCACGCAGACATCCGGCCGCTGCTCCTTTACGGCGTCCGCCAGCCGGTAGCTGTTCTCTATGCCTGCGGGGTCATGGTCCAGGCAGAGGACCACCGTGCCGGCCTGGGGGCTGTCCTTTAACGCCTGGAGCATGGCGTGTGCCGATATGCCGTTTAACGCCACATAGCTGTTCTCCTGCCAGCCTTTTTGGTGCAGCGTGATAAAGGACAGCATGTCGATGGGAGCCTCAAACACATAGATAGTGTTCCCTTTCCCCAGATGCCGGAAGCTGTACCTGGGGTCGCTGCCGTCCACGTTGCCCTTGAACGCATCCCCCTTTGTATGGCTCCCCCGCTTATGGGCATGGCGGGCGGTTCCCTCCGCGTCATACCCCACAAACACCACGTTGTGGTACTTTGCGTCCTCATAGATCATCTTTTTTCTGGCAAAAACGGAGACCACCTCCCGGTCCAGGCAGCGGCTTTTTGTCAGGTAGGCATAGGCCCGCCGCATATCCCCATTCGCTTCCGGCAGCGCAAAGGGCTT
>NZ_CAPDXS010000038.1:17732-36298 GCF_948601915.1 uncultured Acetatifactor sp.
GGCGCTTTTTCACCCTCCGGCTCGCTGGCGCGGTATGCCTGCCCCTGCTCCCCGCCAAGGAGCAGGGTGACGGCCTCCGGGAACGTGCTGTTGTAATGCATCTGCACAAAGTCGATGGCACAGCCCCCGGTCCCTGCCGCATGGTCGTACCAGCGGTTGCCCCGCACCGTGATGCTGTGGTCGCTTGCCAGCCTTTTCTCCCTGCCGGAGCGCAACAGTTTCTCCCCCTGCCTGGAAAGGAAGTCCTCCAAGTCCACCTCGTTGGCCCGCTGTTTCTGCTCGTCCGTAAAATAAACAAATCCTGCCATCCCTCTCCTTCCTGCCCGCTCTGGCGGGCGTCCAAATTCCTCCCGTTCAACGGAATCATATCTGCTGCTGCACCGGCTCCCTGTCGTCCCTCTTGTGGCCCTGGGCCTGTTTCTTCTCCGAGAGCCTCCGGCGGCGTTTCCGGTCGATATGGAACGGGCTGCCGCCAGCAGCCCTGTGCACATCCTCCCGGAACAGTTTTTCCAGCCGGTGCATCAGGCGGGTTGCCGCAAGGAACAGGTCGGGGTCCCGGAATGAGTCCATGTGCTCCAGCAGGAACGCCGCATAGATGTTGCCCTGTTCCGCGGCGGCCTGCAGGTATACGGCGGCTCTTTCCCTGTCACGGGGAATGTCTTTCCCGCAGAGATACAGTTTCCCCAGGGCGTACTGTGCGTATTGGTTTCCCTGATTTGAGGACCGCTCCAGCCAGCAGACGGCTTTTTCCACGTCCTTTGGGATATCCTCCCCGGTCAGGTACAGCTTTCCCAATGCGTACTGCGCATATTGGTTCCCCTGCCCTGCGGACTGCTCCAGCCAGCAGACGGCTTTTTCCACGTCCTTTGGGATATCCTCCCCGGTCAGGTATAGTTTTCCAAGGGTGTATTGTGCATATTGGTTTCCCTTTTCTGCGGAAAGCGTCAGCCAGCGGACGGCCTCCCTCTCATCCCTGGGGATATCCTCCCCGGAGAGGTACATCCGCCCCAGCCGATATGACGCATACTCATTTCCCTGTCCCGCCGATAAGGTGAACAGCTCCACCGCCCTTGCAGCGTCCTTCTCCACAATCTCCCCAGACAGGCAGAGTTTTCCAAGGGTATATTGGGCGGCGGCGTTCCCCGCCTCCGCCGCCTTTGTGATCCAGCGGACAGCCTGCGCCGTATTGCCGCTCCCATTTTCCAGCCACAGCTTTCCCAGGGCATACTGCGCGTGGACGTTCCCCAGCTTTGCCGCCCGCTCCCAATAATCTGCGGCGGCAGCGTCATCCTTTTCTGTCCCCGTCCCTGTGTGCAGCATCTGCCCCAGGCGGTACTGCAGCCTGTCATCCCCGCTTTTTTCCTCCAGATGCAGGAAGCCGTCAAACGCATCCTGGAAATGCGCCCCCGCCTGCGTACCGTCTTTCTGCGTCCCTATGCCGTCCCGGTACATTTTTGCCAGTTCATGATCCGCATAGGGGTTGCCCTTCTCTGCGGAGCGTCCATACAGGAGGAACGCCTGCACGTCATCCTGCGCCACGCCCTGCCCACGGCGGTAAAGCCCCGCAAGGGAATATTGCGCATACTTATGCCCTGCCCCCGCCGCCTGTGCCAGCCACCGGGCCGCTGCCCCATAGTCCTGCCCGGTGCCAAGGCCGGCGGCATACATTTTCCCGATGCGGTACTGCAGGTAGGGGCGTTTCCGTTCCTTTGCTTTCTTTTCTGCCCCATGGAAAGCCTCCAGCGCTTTGGCATACCATTCCTGCGCCGCATCCTGGTCGGCATCCTGCCCAAGGCCGTCCGCACACATCCTGCCCAGGTCATGCATCGCCAGGGCGTTCCCTGCCTCCGCCTCCTGCCAAAACAGGGAGCGGGCCTTTGCAAAGTCCTGCACGGTATTCCCTAAGCCGTAGAGATACTGCCTGGCCAGTTTGTAGTCCTTTGTCCACTCCGCATAAAAGACCGGGCTACCGCCAGCATCCCCCGGTGATCCTATTTCCTCTGCCCTGCCGCCAAATTCCTCCGTTCTGTCTGCATCCTCCATGGGCCAGTCAGGGACATTCTCCGGAAACCAGTCAGGAGCATCCTCCGGGAACAGATCGGCGGCGCCTTCCCCATCCGACAGCTCTGCACCATCCAGGAACAGCCTTTCCCCGCCCTCCGGTTCCTCCTGGTCCGCTACTGCCACATCCTCAAAAATAAAATTTCCGCTGCCCAGCCTGACCGCCTCCGCGATCACCATGTTCTTCAGGCTTTTAAACTGCGGCTGGGTGGAAAGCGGCGGCAGGGGCGGAGCGCTGTTTTGGTAAGTGGACAGGATCTCATCCTGCCATTTTCCCCATGCCTGGTACAGCGCATCCACCTTTTCCTCCTTCGCCAGTTCATCCACGATCCTGTCTACCAGGTTCTTCACATCCCGCTTAAGATACCCGTATACTTTTTTCCCGCCCGTGTTCTGCAGACGTTCTGCCAGGCGCACCATCATTTTTTCAATCTCCGCACTCGCCACCGTGCTGCGGCGCAGTGCATCCATCATCTCCCGCACCGCATCCGCAGCGCCTTTTTTCAGGTCTGTGCGGGCCTGGTTCTGCTTTTCATAGATATGAGCGAAGTCCTGCCGGAAGATATCGTGGGCCAGCTCCGAGCGCATGGCCTCGATGGACCTTTCTGTCAGGTATCCGTCATTGTCTTTTGCGGAATAGACCATCAGGTGTACATGGGGATGGTGCCCCTCGTTGTGGAATGCGGCATACCAGCGCAGGTTGGCGCTGTCGATCTTCATGTGTTTGCAGAGCATGGCCCGCTTGGAGCGCAGCAGCGCCATCCACTGTGCGGCGCTGTCATAGCCCAGCCTTGCGGCATCCTCCCGCCGCAGGGAGATGACGTGGGTCCAGACCGGGCCTTTGTGTGCGGCCGCTTCCTCCTGCACCTGTTTTAACACCACTGCTTTCCCTGCGTCCGTAAACAGGCCGTGCTCCCCCAGGCGTTCCACCCTGGGGCGGTTTGCGATGTAGTCCACATAGTTCTCCCGGCTGCCGATGAGGTCCGCGTTCTGCTCCAGGGCGCAGGAGATAAATTCCGATGCGTTCCCCATGGTGGGGCGCAGCAAAAAGTCCGTGTACTCCAGCATCTCCTTTGCGGATGGAAAGCCACGGACGATCTGACGGATCAGGTCTTTCTGCTGTGCTGTGGAGGGGAGGTTCTGCCTGCTCCCCTCCACTTTCTCCACGCCCTCGCGGGTGCTGACGTAGCGGACGTAGTTCTCCAGCTGTGCCGGAGGCGCATCCCGCAGGTAGCGGGAGGTAAAAATAATTTTTGGCATGGCGCTCCCCTCCTACTTTGCATTCAGATCCGGCTGTTATTTTTTCGCCGTCAGGTTTCCCGCCTCTGGTACCTGTACGCATCCTCAAACTCCACCGCGCCGTTGATCCGCTTCACTTCCTCCACGCATTTTGCATGGAGTTTCTGCAGCGCTTCCCCGTCCACGTCATGGGTATATGCGATGACCTGGGACAGCTTGGACAGCTCCACCGCGATCTTAAAGTCCATCCGGGCCAGGCGGTTCTCGCTGTCCTGCACGGTTCCTGCCACAGCGGAGGATAAGGACTGGAGCAGGTAATCCTCCGCCTTCCCCGCCATAAGGTATCCCAGGTAGAACCGCAGCGCATCCCCGATCAGCTCCGTGCGGTTCCTGGCCGCCCCGTTCCCGATGCAGGAATCAGCCAGCTCCAGAAGCTGCGTATCCACCCGGATGGAAAATTTGGTCTTATCCTCATTTGCGCCCATAGCATCCTCCCTTTTCCCGCCTGTTTTCCCCAAGCCACCCCGCAATCTTCCTTTTTTCCTGCCAATCTTTTTGCCATGCCACCTGATTTTCGAAAAAACCTCACCTGTGGGTGGCATCTTCCTTTCCCGCACGGCTTTGCCGGGCGGTGTGAACCGGGCGAGGGGGCTTGCAAAAGCCACCCGCCCTTTAACCTGCACACATTTCGACCCTTGCATTTCTCCCCCGTCCAGCCCTCTTTTTTCGGCTGCCCGGCACTCCCTGTCGGCGGTATCTGGTGCTGATTCCTCCAAATCGCCCCAAACAGGGCAGAAAAGGCGTCAGGCGGTCAGTTTATCCACTTTTCCCAAACGGGGGCACAAATCGCCTCACGGACGGCCACAGGGGGTAACAGGAGGCTTTGCCGCGCTCCGCCTTACATGGACGGGGCAGCGCCCTGTGTCTGTACCCTGCCCTGGGCTTCCCTCCAGTCCTGCCACGCCTGCCGCTCCACGCCGTATAATCCGTCATGGGCTGTGATTCCATCCCTGCCCTCCGCCACGCACTCCGTTCCGTCCGGCATCAGCAGAAACACCTCCAGCCCCTCCCCCGCCAGCTTCAGAGCCATCTCCCTGCCCAGTGGGAGCATTCCCTCCCAGCTATACCCGTAGGCGCACATTTCTTCCATGCTTATCCGGTCCGGCAGATTCTCCGGTGCATCCTCTTTCTGGCAGTTAGGGCAGAAATCCAGATGGTACACCACATCAAACTGCCCCTCCCCAATGGTCAGATCAGCCACTTCCGGGCGGCTTAAGAGCATATCCGCCAGGGTTTCCTGCAGGAACGGTTTCTCCTCCACGCACAGGCCGGTTTCATCCTCCAGTTCGTCAAAACTGGCCGTCCAGTTTCCCCCGGTCGTCTGCCTGGTACCCTCTGCGATGATAAAGTCCGCCACCTCTGCCAGCTCCTGATTCAACCGGGAGAGCGTGGGGTAGCGCAGGGCCGTGGCCTCCGGCACATAGGAGGCATACCGGGCATAACCGCTGCCCTCACTCTGCACCAGCAGCCCGTCCGTCCTGCCCTCCCCCATGACCAGCAGGCAGTGGTACACGCCGTCACCGTCCACCCCCATGACCCCTGCGTTATCCCGGGTGGCCTGGTGGTCCAGCATCGGGTGGCGCAGCATTTCCTCCAGTTTCCTGGCCGGGATTATGACGGTTTTCTCTACGGTAAATTTGTTAAAATGAAACTCCGGTTTGTGTCTGAACATTGTCTGCATATCCTGTTTTCTCCTTCCTCCTGCCGCCCAACATCAGAGAAAAAATCATTCCCTGCCCTCCGTCTGCCCCGCAGACGGGCGGGACCTGTTCGGGCGGGGCGGCCTGGCGTTTTCCTCGCGGGCGATCCTGTCATCCAGGTATTCCCTGGTGGCCTGCGGCACATATTTCTCATAGAGTTTCTGGAGAAATTCCCCCAGCTCCGCCTGCAGGTCTGCATCCTTTTTGCCCATGTGGAACGTCAGGGCATCCAGCCGTTCTGCGCTGAATGTCATCGTCAAAGTAGCATTTTTCATCTTCCCTTAAACCTCCAATCCCATATTCATCAGCCCTCCGCTGTATCCGGGGCCGCCGTCATTTCCCCCGTTCCCCGGCTCTGGAGCCTGCCCCATGTTTTCTAAAAAAGTGTTGTCCCGGAGCAGTTCCTGCTGTGCCTGCACACGGAAATGGTTCCCAAGGATGCACACTGACGCCACCTCCGGCCTCTCTGCGATCATGTCTGCCATAAGCTCCCGCAGGAATTCATTTTCCCCAAGTTCCAGGCCGGACTGCTCACGGATTTCCGCAAAGCTGATCTCCCATGACGCTCCCAGTGCGGCAGCTCCCGCTCCTTTTGTGACAAACTGATCCACCAAAAAAGAAAGCCTGTACCCCATCTCCGACAGGGAATCGTAGGAAAAGGCCGCCACATCCGGCACATGGGAGGCATACCTTGCGTAGCCGTACCCCTCCGCCTCCACCAGCACTCCATCCCTGCGGCCTTCCCCGGTGACCAGCAGGCAGTGGCACACGCCCTTTTCATCCATGTGCATCAGCCCGGTGTTCTCCTGTATAAATTCCTGGTTGTCCATGGGGTCCTGTAAAAATTCCTCAAATTCCTTCTCCCCAAGGCGGATGACCTTCTCCACCTTTGCGGGACGGAATTCAAAGTATTGCTTAAACTGAAAATTCACTTCTACCGGATTCATGCTTCCCTCCTGTCTTTTTGCAAAACAGTTTGATAATAATAAGCTCCATAATTACAATTAAGTTTGATAATTTACTCCAAAACTTAATATCACGCAGCCATGTTGCAGAAAAGCAAAGAAGCATAATAAGAACCGTGCTACTTTAAGTTCCACGAAATCTCCGTTTGTATCAACTTAAATTGTCATTTTCTTTGAGTTTTATCAATCATAATTGTCAATTTCTTTGTGAAGCCGTTTTTATCAAACAAAGTTGTAAATTATCAATCTTTATTGCAAAATTATCAAACTTAATTGCAACTCAACACCTCCTAATCCAAAAGCCGACCGAACGCAAAAAAATGGCCTTTCCAGTACGCTGTCTCAATGCTGGTGTAACCAATAGGCGAACCGCAGTGCAGCATCCTTCCCCCGCCGACATAGATCCCCACATGGCTTACCGGCCCGCTGCAGGCATAGGTGCCGCTGAAGAACACCAGGTCGCCGGGTTTTGCTTCTTCCCGCGGCACGATGGCGCACTGGTTATAGATCCCTGTGGCCGTGGTGCGGGACAGGGGGTAGGCGCCGGAATGGGTGTATACCCAGCACACGAACCCGGAGCAGTCAAAGGACGTCTCCGGCGTCGATCCTCCCCACACATAAGGGTAGCCCAGATACTTTTCCCCTTCCGCGATCAACGCCGCAAAGCTGCCGTCCCCCATGGCCTCGCCGGGCGGCAGCCCGCTGCCCGGCCCTGCCTGCCCGTATTTTGCCAGCACATAAATGCGCTGGGCGTTGGCCCTGTTCTCATCTGTGATATCCCGCCCAAGCAGGGAGGACAGGTTCCCGTACACGGTCCCCATATCCGTGATGGGGACCGCCGCCATGTACGTTTCCCCTTCCTCATCCTCCCGTTCCTCATAGGCCACGAAACAGTCCGCAAAGCCCCTGTAATCGTCATCGTTCATCCTGGGCTGATCCGCGCCGAAAAACAGAGAATAGAAAACAGCCTTGACCCGGTAACCATCCACCGCTCCATCCTCTGCCATCCCGTTAATCTCGGCCAGGGCCGCATCCAGTTCCCGGAAACTCTCCCGCATCTTCTCGATATACATCCGGTAATCCGCCGGGAGTCCTGACGACAGATAGCCGCCATTGAACGCCAGATCCACAGCGGCATTGTTATGCCCCGCCGTGCCGGACAGCGCGCACAGGATCATCACCACGATTAAAATAAAGGGCGTCAGGACTGCCGCCACCAGGGTGGCTATGGCTGTCCGCCCTCTTTTGTCTGCTGCCGCAGCCAGGACTGCTTTGGCCGCCAGCACAGCTGCCGGTGCCGCCATGGGCATCCCCCCTTTCTATTCCATCGGTTTCATCCCGCCGCTCCCGTACAGACCCTGGCATCCCGGCTCGGCCAGCCCCTGTTCCTGCTGGAAAGCCATGGCGTAGGCTTTGTTGATGGCGTCCTCCAGGGGCTTTGTGTCCAGCCCGCACTGCTCATAGCCCTCCCATATGACATCCGCATAGCCGTCCGAGGGGATGCCGAATTCATGGCCGGGCGTCATCACATACCCCATCACGGACACTTCCTTCCCCTCCAGCTCCACCTGCAGCATCTGCTTTTCATAAAATCTGGGATACCCTTCATAACGGTCCAGCGCTTCCTCATCCGCCTGCCGTATCTTCCACAGAAGCACAGGCACCGAGCTGCCCTCCTTCGGCTCCACGGTGGCGACTGCGCCCCTGCGGCCGCCCTTAAACAGCAGCTCATACCCTTTCAGTTCGCTGGTCCCCACCACCTTTGCCGTGGGGCATCGGAACGCCATCTGTGTCTGGTTCATGTTGCTGCCGTATGCCAGGTACAGCTTCTCCTTTTTCCTTCCCATATCCTGATCTGCTCCTTTCTCTCTGCCTGCACGGTTCTTCACAGGCACACCTTTATGGATTTCCTACATGCTCATCACCATCGATGGCGCCCCTTCCGTTTCCTGCCCGGACTCCAATACTGCGGCAGGCGCCTCTGGCGTTGTGGCAGGAGTCCCCGTTTCCGGCGCCTGGGCCTCCTGCTCCGCCCTCTCCTTTTCCCTTTTCTGCCTTAGCCGCTCCTTCTGTGCCTCCGCCTGGGCCGGGTCCCGCCACGCGATGCAGCCCGGCAGCTCCGCCAGCAGGTGCTGCCTTGCGGTGGCGAATTCGTCCCCTATCATCCCCAGGCGCAGCAGCCATGTGCGGAATGTATATTTCTCATTGGTGGTATGGGTTTTCCTCCTGCTGGCGCATGCTTGGTTCAGCGCCTGGGCGCTGATGGCAAGGCTGAACTGGATATACGCCTTGATCTTTCCCGCATGGAGCGTTCCATTGAACAGGCGGAATTCCACTGTCCCTTTCTGGAACACGGAATGGAGGTTCAGGCAGTGGTACCGGCTGTCGTCATAATGCCGGCTCCTGCGGCTGCTGCCGTTATACCAGATCCGTTCCACCCCGTCTAAGGTTTTCGGCTTCTTCTGGTTCAGTTCCTCCAGAAACCGTTCCTCCACCTTCTGGCAGTACTGGTTCTCGCGGGCAACGGATATCTTCAGGGCTTTGTAGATCAGATCCTCCTTTGATGCCATGATGTTCGTGATGTTGCGCAGCGTCCTGGCGTCAAAGGGCGAGGCATCCACATGCACGTGGATGCCGCAGGATTTGTTGGTGACCGCCCCATGCCTTTTCAGTTCACGGATGATCTCCTGGATGGGTATGATATCCTCGTAGCGGCAGATGGGGCTGACCATCTCGGTACTGTAATCACTGTCTGCCCACACCCGCCGGTTCCCTTCCTTCCGCTCTGTATCAATACTTCCATCGCTCATGAATTTCCACTGCCGCCCCTGCCCGTCCAGCGCCGCATAGGTGTCATAGGACGTCCCCACATATCTGCTCTCCGTCCCGAAGTATGCGGCAGTCACCCTTGCGGCTTCCTCCCGCGTGATCCCGGTCATCTCGATCTCAATGCCGAACCGCTGTTCCTTAAGCTCCAACCATGTTCCCTCCTTCCTGCAGAAACAATCAGTGAGAAGAATCGCTTCCCTTGCGATTCTTCAGTGTGGGATTTAGAATTTCTTAGCCTGCGTACTTTGCAGGCTTAGAAATACTTCTCACACTTACCTTCCACCGGCTTTTCCGAACAGCCTCGCCTTATGCTCCGGCGCATTGACCATCAGGTTGTACCGCTCATTGCCGCACTTATACAGGCACACGCCCCTCTGGGGGTAACGGATCAGGCTGTATTCGCTTTCCTCCAGCTGGAGGGTGTCGGTATAGAATTTCGCATCAATGCTGCCCGCGTTGAACAGGAACTGGTGCGTGGGGATGGAGAACAGCGGCTTGGTGTATTCCCTGACGCCGTCCAGGTTGAAGTCCTCCAGGTTCTGGCTGGCGATGATCACCGCTGAGTCCTTCTTGCGCACACGTTTCATGAAATTGCGGACGTACTCCACGGCGGTAAGGTTGGAAAGGAACAGGTAGAACTCATCCAGGCTGGCCGCCGTATTGCCAACGGTCAGCAGTTCATCGCTCATAAAGGAGAGCACGTTGAACAGCAGGGCGTCCTTGAGGCTCCGGCTGGCCTGCAGCAGCCCTTTCACCCCGAACGTGATAAAACTGGAATCCGTGATGTTGGTATGGCCGTTGAAGAACTTGCTCTCCGCCCCCACGCACATGGAATGCAGCCCCAGCAGGATGCCCCGCAGCATCTCCGCCGTATAGAGCTGCCTTGCCTCCGTGTCAAACGCCTTGTACTCCGCCTCCATAAAGGCATACAGGTCGGAAAGGATGGGATAATCCTCCGGCGCCAGCCTGTCAAAATCGCTCTGGTCCGTGATGCCCCATCCCGCATACAGCTTCTGGAGCATGATCTCTATGACATCGATCTCCCGGTCCGTGAAGTCCTTGTAGCTGCGGAAGAAATCCTTCAGGAAACTGATGTGCTGGGACAGGCGGGAGCGGATGCGGAAGGTCTGGGGCGCGTCCATATCCTCCGGGCCTGCGGCGTCATCCCAGGTTTTCGGCTCCAGGGGGTTTATGATATACCGGCCGCCCATCAGGTCGATAAAGCACCCGCCCAGGTTATCCGTCAGATCCTCGTACTCCATCTCAGGGTCCAGGGCGCATATGCGCATCCCCGATTCCCGCAGGTTGGTCAAAAGCAGCTTTAGCAGGTAGCTCTTGCCCTGGCCGCTGTTGCCCAGGATCAGGATGTTGGCGTTGGTCTTGTCATCTGCCCTGCGGTTGAAATCCACCAGCACGTTGCTGCCGAACTTGTCCCGGCCGATATAAAAGCCCTGGGGATCGGTCTTTCCCGAATAATTGAAAGGGTAAAGGTTCGCCACGCTGCTGGCGGGCAGCACCCGTTCAAACTGGTCCCGGAACAGGTTGAAACCGGTGGGCATCACGCACTGGAATCCCTGCTGCTGGCGGAGCATCAGCCGGTCCACGTTCAGCTTGGAGCGGATCAGCTCCGTCAGCACCTCCGTCTGCAGGAGCTTCAGCTGGTCCAGGTCATGGGCGCACAGTTCCAGGTAGACCGCCGTGTGCAGGAGCGGCTCCCTGTTGCGGTGCATCTGCGCCACGATGGCCGCCACATCCTGCAGGTTGCTCTCCGCCAGCACGGTGGCCTGCAGGTCGCTCGTATTGCTGTCCATGCGGTTCTTGTTCGCCGCATTGCTGATAATCTTGCGTTCCTCCACCGGCGTCACATGGCGGGTGTAGATGCGCAGGGTCACCCCGTCCTTCTCCCCAAGGTGGGACAGGATCGCCTGCTCATCGGTGGATGTGGGGTATTCCCGCAGCGCCCACACACAGCGGAATGTGTTCCCGCAGATAAAATGGTCCGTCTCAAACTTGATGACGGAGGGTGCGATCATATCCAGGAATTCCTGGATATGCACATCCCCCGATGTCCCCATAGGGACATTTTCTTCTCTTTTCAAATAAGCACCTCCGATCAGATATGGCGGCGGCAGCCTGCCGTCCCGCCTGGTTTACAGGCAATCGGGCAGGGAAAAACTTCCCCTGCCCGATTCACCGCAAGTGGACATTCCGCACTCCGTGCTCCATGTCCCTGCACCCGTCAAATGGGCATCCGTGCAGGCACGATGCCCGCATGACGGGTTTTTGCCACAAAAAAACACCGGACACATTTCTGCATCCGGCGCCCTGCCGTTTTTCTTTCTTCTGTCTGTATTTTACTGTAATGTCTGGGAGGGATTCATTCCCTGCCCCTCACTGGGGAACGGGATCTGGAACAGCCGCAGGATTTCCTTTTGGGATTCAAACTCCCGCTCTGCGATAAATTCTATAAATTCCCCATCATCCCTGTGCGCCCGCTCCAGCAGGGACACATAATCCCTCCGCAGGATGGGCGGGACGATTGCGGGCAGGTACCCGTCCTGGATCAGCGCAAGGTTCATGAGGAGCCTTGCCACCCTGCCGTTCCCGTCTTTGAACGGGTGGATGAACACAAAACGCTTATGGAGCTGGGCCGCAAATTCCACGGGATGGTATCCCTCCCGTTCCTTCTGTACCCACCCAAACAGCCGGTCCATCTCATCCTGTACCTTCCCCGGAGCAGCAACAGGATATTGCGACCCTGTGATCAGCACCCGGACATCCCGGTACCGGCCGGCATACCCCGGCTCAATATTCTGGTAGAACAGTTCATGCATCTTAAGCACCGCCCATTCATCGATCCGGCGGGTCTGAAACAGCGAGAACATAAAATCATAGGCTTTGGCATGGTCCACCGCCTCAAACACATCCCGGAGCGGCTTCCCTCCCACCGTCAGGCCGTCCTCCAGAAGCACCTTTGTCTCACTCTCCGTCAGGGAGTTCCCCTCCAGCGCATTGGATGTCCATGTCAGCCCTATGCGGTAATAATCCTTTATCTGCCCCAGCATCTCGCCCTCCAACGGGCGCAGCGCATTAATCTCTTTCTGGAAAAGGTCTATTTTTCTCAGTATCTCCACCTTGCCACCTTCCTTTCAGCCACATGGATATCATACCACAAAATGCCTGGAAAAGATAGGACGAAAAACAGTTCCCGCCGCCTATTCCTCCGGCATGATCCAGCGCTCCCCGTCAAAGTCCTCGAACCTCTCCGTGGTCACGTTCTGCTCATAATACACCGCAAGGATGCGCTTGATGTCCTCCCGGTCCGCCCTCTTTACGGAAAATCCCTGCTCTTTTAAGGATTTCTCGATGCGGGACAGGTAGGGGAACACCTCCGACTCCTTTTCCTCCCGCAGGCGGACCATGATCAGGAATTCACGGGCGGTCGCCATCTGCACCTGTATCCGGTCAAGGTGAGCCTGGTCCTTTTCCAGGAGCCTGCGCACCACGGGGTTTTCCTCCGCCTCCATGCGGGAGCGCAGGAACCGTTTGTTGTCCTCAAAGCTCTCCCGGCTGTTTAAGCACAGCATCTCGATCTCCGCCACGCCTTTTAACACCGTCATCAGCGCATAGACCCTTGCCCCCACGCTGGAGGGTGACAGGACGGAGATGTTGGAGGGCTTGACGATGAAATACACCAGCTCCCCATGCCCGTAGGTCACCAGGCTGTAATCCGTGATCTCCCCCGCCCCGATCAGCTGGCGGGTGGACGCCCTCTGCCTCTGTTCCCTTTTTTCTTTTCTGCTCATTTAGTAAACCTCCATTCAAAGAATTGCTGGCGCACGAAAAAGAACGCACAGGCGTACCTGATAAAGTCCAGGATGCTGGTGTCCTCAAAGCGGATCGTCAGAAAGGCATAAACCGCCGTGAACACAATAGGCGGGAAAAAGCCCGCCTGTGTCAGCGCCAGGATGGAGCACAGCGCGCACACGCCGATGATCCCGATGTCCTTAAGCTGCCAGAGCCACAGTGTGGCCTTTGCTTTTAAATTGTCAGGGTAAATATACAACTGACCGCCTCCTTCCAAAACTGATAGATGCCTGCCCCATGCATGGGTACATGGCTGCGGCCGCCTGCCATGCGCAGACAGTCCTGCCACGAAAAAACCGCCCTGCCCTTAAGCCCTGGCGGTTTTTCCCTGTATCCGGGTTCCTTTCCCCGGCATTTCCTCCTGCTACGCAGGCTGCTCCCCCTGCGCATCTGTTGGTGCCCCTTCCTCCTGCGCCGCTTTTGCCTCCGCATCCTTCAGCGCCTGCTCGATCAGGCCGATCACGAATTCCTTCTGGCTTAAGCCCGTCACCTTCAGGTGATCCTTTATCCTCCCGAAAAGTTCCTCCGATACCTGGAATGCCAGTGTCCTTGTTGTCCCGTTTGCCATATTCTTTCCTCCGTTCTCAAAATGTTCCTTCAGCACCATCTCGACATATTGGCTGAGTGTCAGCTGCATCTGCTCCTGCTCTGTCCGGGCCTGTGTGTGCAGGCTCTCCGGAATCATCGCGCATAAGTTTTTACGGTTTTCCATGCCCATTTTCTCCTTTCTCCGTTTCTTACAAGCCAAGTATAAAGGCAATGCATGGGGAAAGCTATACCAATACCCAACAAGGATTTCCCGCAAAAAGATGCAGGACCACCAATGTTATACATCCTCCGGGGCCTGCCCCCTGCCCTCCCGTTTCCGCAGGAAATAAGCGATCCCCCGCAGCACGAAATCCACACAGGGGATCGCCACGCTGTTGCCAAGGGCTTTGTACCTGGCGCTGTCCGATGCGCCGGGGATGTCCGTCCAGCCGTCAGGGAATCCCTGCAGGCGCTCGCATTCCAGGGGCGTCAGACGCCGGATCAGGTTCCGCTTCTCCACGATGCACTTGTCCTGGCTGACATACTGGTTGCCGATGCCTTTCTCATCCCCCCGGCACAGCGCCCCCACCAGTTCCTGATAGGGTCCTGCCCCATCCTCCTTTTTTTCTCCTGCCGTTATCTGCCCCTCCGGGGCATCCTGCCCGCCGTCCTGGGGTGAGAACACCGCATGGTGGTCCATTGCCGTCAGCGTATAGGAAATGTCCTGCTGGTACCCGAAACCGTTCCCGCCGTTCTGGGGCTGCCGGTCAATGATGTTCCCCGCTATGCAGAATGTTTCCTGCAGGATGGCGATGCCGCCCTGGTTCTTGCTGGGGTCCGGGTTCGTGGTGTCTATGGTCCTGGCCGTGTCCGTCTCCCGGCATCCTGAATAGGGGTTGGATGACTTCATGCTGTTGGATTCCTTTGAGTCCAGGGAAAACACAGCCGGAGGGCGCAGAGCCTCCCCGATCCCGGCATGCCCCTGCTGGGAGGCCAGCACAAGGGGCTGGTTGTTGCCTCCCATCCCGAAACCGGCGGACACTGTCTGGGAGATTCCCACCGGCCCCCTGAAACGGGAATCCTGCCCGTGGTTATCAAACACAAGGGGCTGGTGCCCGTGCTCCTGCGCCCGCAGGGTGCCTGTCTTATCTTCTGTCAGGTGCATCTGGCTGCCGCCCTGGTCGTTTAAGCACAGCACACAGGGGTATCCCTGCCCCGCCTGGCCGCCGCCCCCTGTAAGCGACGTATGGCTCTCCGGCGTCAGGAAACAGTCCCCGTTCCCCTTGCTGACCACGCCGAAAGCGGGCTGCTGCGCCACAAATGTCTGCATCTGCATGTTCCTTGTCGCCATGAGCGCGCCTGAGATCCCGCCCAGGTCTATGACCTCATCCCTCTGGTTCACATGGAAGCTGCTGACGGCAGGCGGGCACACAGGTCCCTCCCCCGGCTGTGCCACCAGGGGCTGGTGGCTGCCCATGCCTGCCCGCAGGGTCGCCGCCACATCCTCCGTGACGTCCATCCGTTCCCCGCCCTGGTCGTTCAGGCACAGCCTCGGTTCTGTCCTTTTTTCTTTTGTCTGCAGATCTGTCAGTCCAGCCCCGCCTGCGCCATCAGCGCCTCCTTCAGCTGCGGCGGCAGCTCCTTGCCCCTCTCCCCCGCCCGCCGCAGGATTCCCTGGCAGGCTGTCCTGCTTAAATAATATTTCATGTGCGGTGAGGCCTCCAAAATCTGCGACAAGGAAGATGCGGCGGCGTCTCTGGGCGACTCCCCAGAATTGAGCGTCCAGCACTCTCCAAGCCAGGCTGAATTTATCTCCCAGTACGGCCGCCCCAGCAGGTCCCCAGCGCCCGGCGTCAGGTCGAGGCACATGACAGGAACAGTCCTTAATTCTGACGATTTCTTCGATGACCGCCCGGAAGTCCTCGCCGCCCGCGGAGCTGAACGCTCCGGGGACATTTTCCCAAACGAGGTATCGAGGTCGGACAAGGTCATCTGGTATACCCCTTCTCCCATCGGCTTCCCTCATCTCCTTTACTATGCGCACCTGCTCCATGAACAGCCCGGAGCGCTCCCCCGCAAGCCCCTGGCGCTTCCCCGCCACGGACAGGTCCTGGCAGGGCGATCCCCCGCAGATGACGTCCACGGGGGGCAGCCTGCCGCCGTCCAGCTTTGTGATGTCCCCCACATGGAGCATGCCGGGGAACCTTATCTTTGTGACCTCCATGGGGAATGCCTCGATCTCGCTGGCCCATGCCGGGGTGATCCCGTTATGCACGGCGGCCAGGGGAAAGCCCCCTATGCCGTCAAACAGGCTGCCCATCATCATAGGCATGCCCCTGTATATTCCATGGGCTGTGCCTGCCCTCCCATATCCGGCTGCAGGAATTCCGCCACCCGCTCGCAGGGGATGCGGCGGACCGGCACACGGTGCCTCCATGCCGCCTTCAGTTCCTCCTGCATCCCGTCAGAGACACGGCTGCCGCACAGCCACAGCTCACTGCATGCCTCCAGCAGCTTAAGCCCCATCCTGATCCCAAGCTCCCGCTGTTCCGGGATACTGTCATCCAGCATCTGCGGATACAAAAGGTGTGCCGCTACCGGGGTGCTTCCTTCTTCCATTGCCAGACGGCAGGCTGCTTTTGCAAACCTGATATTGTTTTCTATATCCCCCGCATAAGGGGATGCGATATATACGATCTTTCCTTCTGCCATGTCCCGCCTCCTTTACTTGACTACCTGCACGATGGTCTTTGTCAGGTTCACTGCGCCCTGCGCCGCATAGACCGCCCCCATCACGTTGGCCCTGGTGCCGGTATCCAGCCCGAACTGCCCCGCGATACGGGGTACCTCCCCCGCGGACAGCATCAGCCCAAGCCCCAGCAGGGCATGGTCCTTTACCACCATCAGCCCCGCCACCAGGATGACCGCCTGCAGGAACGTGGTCAGGCACAGCCCGATGACCTGCTTGCACCAGCCGGTGAAGCCGTCAATATAGCCCCTGGGGACGCTGAACATGTAAAGGCTCCCCACCGCGATCTGGATGAGCAGGATGCCGCCCCTTTTCAGGTTGCCGAAAAACACCTTGATCACGGCATAGCCCATGAGGATCAGGATGAATATCATCAGGATCGGGCTGGTGATGCTCCCAATCCCCCCGAACACCCCCGCTGACGCGGCATCCTGCCATGTCCCCGCATCCTTTAAGGATTCTATCGTGCTTAAGGCAACCGCCCCGAAGTCCGAACCGAACCCCGTGATCCCTGCCGTGAAGCTGCCCTGCAGGGACACGCACAGCTTGTAAAGCTCCACCGGCACGGTGGTGAACATCCCCGCCGCCAGGAATCCCTTGATGGCGTTCAGCCCCGTCTCCCGGACGCTGCCGCGCCCGCTCTGGCATTCGATCCCGCACTCGAACACTGCCACCACCAGCCCGGTGGCATACAGCGCCCATGCCAGGTAAGAGAAAAACAGCACGATGGACTGCACCCAGCCCATCTCAAACAGGTCTGCACCCATGTTTCCCATCTGCATAAAAAAATCGCCCAAAAACCCTACTATCTGGCCGTAGATCCAGTCAATGATCTGGCCAAGCACGGTGTCGGCGATAAAGTCCCATATGAACACTTCCTCCGCTCACTTCCTTCCCCGGATATGGATATCCGTTCTTTCTTTTCTGCCGTTTCTGCCATGTCAGCACATCCTCTGCCCCATCTGCTGCTCCTGCGCCGGCTCCCGGAACACATCCAGGTACCCTGCAGCCGCTTCGGAAAACCGCTTATAGTCAGCCTCCGTGGGTTTGTATACATACCATTCCGCTTTCCCGCCGTCTTTCCAGATATGCGGGCAGATGCCGTCACGGAAGTTGGGGTTTGCCACCTTTTTCTTCCCCAGCAGGTCGGAAAAATGCAGCGACACGCTGTCGATCACACCCTCCCGGCGGTTGAGCATCGTGATCTTCAGCATCCCATAATTGTCCGCCACCCTGCCCGTGTCAAAATATGCCTTCATGCGGATATCCCCGGAGAGCCTGCCGTAGCAGGCATTCCCCACGATCCTGATATCCGAAAGCCCCATGCCTTTCCCGAAGATCTTCTGTAATTCCTGTTCAAAAAAAGTCATGCCATCCCTCCTACATCCCAAGGATCTGCCAGATATAGAGCGGCGCGGTCAGCGTGAACACCAGGCAGGCGAACAGGATGGCCGGCGCCGCCCACTCGAACTGCCCGTGCTTGCGGTAATCAAAATATGCCGTCCCCAGCTTGGCAAAGAAAAACACAGCCAGGATCAGGTCGATGGCGGGGAACACCACGTTGTTCACCACCGTCTTGATCTGCGCCGAGGCAGTGGTCCATGTCCCCTCGATTGCCCCTGCCACATCGCCGGATGCGGCGTATGCAGGGACACAGCAGATGCCGGCGGCAAGGACCGCCGCGCACAGTAAAAGAGCCATTTTCTTCATTTTCATAGGTTATCTCCCTTCTTTTTGGGGAAAAGGAAAGCCGCAGACGGTACAGGCCTGCAGCCTTTTCTCTTTCCCTGATGATATTTTCTTTCCGCCCCGCCGGTCAGTCCGGGTTCTGCGGGGCGATATGCCAGTCACTCCAGAGGTTCCCGCTCACTGTCACGGAATCCGTCAGGTCCATGGAGAGCATCCCCGCAGGCGTCCAGCAGTCTATGAGCCATGTGTGCGCCGTGTAGCTCCCGTCCGGGTACCAGATGGGCGTGAAGTGGGTGCGGCGGTGATAGGTGCTGTAGGGGTTTTCCTTGAATTCATGCCCCATGTCATATCCCCCTCCCATGCGCTCCAGGAGCCGCCAGTAGCCCTCATAGCCAAACTCCGGGAAATAAGTGACCGCATTCTGCGCCGCCGTGACTGCGGAGGGCTGGCTTGTGCTGACATGGGTATCCACCCTCTCCTGGATGCCGTACCCGGATTTCAATATCCTGCCGCCTGCCGTGGGCGATTTCCCGTCCGGCGTGATGGCCATGGATGCGGAAAGGCTGGCGGAATACCGGTCAAAGTCAAACTCCCACCAGCCGTGGTCGCACCAGTACCCCTCATCCTCGCCAAGTTCGTTATAATCGCTGTGCCATACCCAGTGTGCTTTCCACCAGGGACGCCATACCCCCCAGCTGGATGAAGTGGCCTGCCCCTTTGCCGGAACCGGCACGCTGGTAAAGCCGTCATTCCTGTCATCCGCATTGGGGTCAGGAGGAGGGTTTGCATCCAGGTCCACGATATTTGCCCGGATCGTCCCCTTGCTGGCCGAACCGCCGCCCTGGACATCCACTGTGATCGTCATGACCTGCGGCTCCC